>JAIUYC010000974.1 GCA_020216575.1 Coleofasciculus sp. S288
AGAACTATCTGCCGCTAGTAATGCGATTAGTAAAATTAAGCAAGAAACGTCCCTAAATTATAATGAAATATTTCGGCAAGCTGTTTTAAACTTGATGGGTAAGTCGGAAAATCCTTGCTGCTTGAAGGGTGAGCGATATGATGAAGAGCAAAAACTGCCACTTCATCTTGCCGCCAATGACCGCACGGCAATTTATGATGTATATTTTAACAAACTGATTCTCTCTTATCTGTTTGGACAGTATCAGCAAGCTTTGCAGAATGCAGCACTAGCAGAACAGTATTTAGATGGAATAAAAGGGTCAGCTCTTGTACCTGTTTTCTATTTTTATGATTCCCTAACTCAGTTAGCTGTTTTACCGAATGGACAACATCCGAGTGGACATGAAATTTTAAAAAAGGTAGCAGCTAACCAAAAAAAAATGAAGAAATGGGCTAACCATGCCCCAATGAATTATCTGCATCGATTTTATTTGGTAGAAGCAGAACGACGACGAGTTCTTGGTCAAGAAAAGAAAGCAATGGATTTATACGACCAAGCGATCGCCCTTGCCAAAGTTCAGGAATTTTTTAATGAGGAAGCATTGGCGAATGAACTTGCAGCTAGGTTTTACCTTGCCCTAGGGAAAATCACTATTGCCCAAGCCTATATGCGAAATGCCCGTTATGGCTATCTAAAATGGGGAGCCACTCGCAAGGTAAACGATTTAGATGAACGTTATCCCCAGCTTTTGAAAATCCGTTCGGACGAGACTGTACAAAGCATCTTTTCCACAAATTTATCTAGAGATTTACCTGTAACGGGAAGTGGTAAATCTCTGGATTTATCGACTGTAATCAAAGCCTCTCAAGCTATTTCCAGTGAGATTAAACTGGATAAGCTATTGGCTTCATTAATGAGGATAGTACTGGAAAATGCCGGAGCGCGAAAAGGCTTTCTGATTTTAGCAAGAGAAGGGAAACTTGTAATTGAAGCCTCTGCCTCTGTGGAAGAGGATGATGTTGCGGTACAGCAATCTATACCCATTGAGGAAGCTGATAATCTACCCTTAAGCGTGATTCATTATGTAGAGAGAACTTGCTGTGCTGTGGTTTTAAGGGATGCGGTGAGTGAAGGGCAGTTTAGGTTTGATTCCTATATTGCTAAGCAGCAACTGAAATCTATTTTATGCACCCCCATCCTGAATCAAGGAAAACGTATCGGAATTTTGTACTTGGAAAACCATTTAATGGCAGGGGCATTTACGACTGAACATTTGGAAGTATTAAGACTGCTTTCGTCTCAAGCGGCTATTTCCTTAGAAAATGCCCTCCTCTATGCCAATTTGGAAGAAAAAGTAGCAGAACGTACAGCTCAACTCCGATCGCGAAATCAGGAACTCCAAGAACTGAACAAGCTCAAGGATGTATTCTTACAAGCCGTTTCCCACGATTTGCGAAACCCAGTAACCGGGATGTTAATGGTGTTGAACAATTTGCTCGGCCGTCAGGGGGTAGAGAAAGAGAACATGGGGAATGCCTCAACTCCCCTCTCCGCGTCTTCTGAACCCCAATCCACAATCCCCGTGCCGCGTTCAATTTTGGAGCGGATGGTTCAGAGTAGCGATCGCCAACTCGAGCTGATTAACTCCCTACTCGAAGTCCACACCGCACGCGAACAAGGCATTGTAGTGGAGTGCAAACCCATTCAAGTGAGTTCCTTGGTTCGAGCGATTGTTGCTGAAATGGAGCCTCTGTTGGTTAAAAATCAAGCGGTGCTGATCAATCAAGTGAGCGATGACTTGCCGATGGTGAGTGCAGATTCAACTCAATTATGGCGAGTGTTGGAGAATTTGATTGCCAATGCCTTAAAACATAACCCACCAGGAGTGCGCATCACTCTTAGCGCCACGGTTGAAGGAGCGAATTCTGAATCCAAAATGGTTCGTTGCGCGATCGCAGATGACGGGTTAGGAATAGATCCAATCGAGTGCGATCGACTTTTCGAGCTTTACTACCGAGGGGAAAGCCCCCGCCACTTGACGGGTTTAGGTTTGGGATTGTACTTGTGCCGTCAAATTATTAAGGCTCATGGAGGCGAAATTGGCGTTACTAGCTCTCCTGGTATTGGTACAACCTTCTGGTTCACTTTACCGCTAGCAAGTACGTAGCCTTTAATGATACCAACACCACAGATTGGCAAAATGAAAAAGCTCAACCAAACAACCTTTCGAGGAGAAGGGTGGGAATTGGTTACAGACACTCAAGTCATTCAGTCAATGCTCGAAGCTCTTGGCATTGATAATGACGATTACCGTAGTGCCTATGTTTTGACTGGACTTGATGATACCGCCATCTGTGGACAAGGTTTTAGCGCTTTGCTTGAAGTATGGGCTGGCTGGCACGAAGAACCCCACAAAGGCAGCATTTTTGTTTGTCTCTACGACAGAGGCAAAACCTATGTCGAACAAAATCAAGAATAGGTGTTAGGGAGTAGGTGTTAGCCTAGCAGCATTAACAGCATAGTTATTGTGTGAGCGCATCGCTCAAATGGTCTATCTTTGAACTCAAACGTTAAAATTAGTCAATTTTTGATGAAATTTGTAATCTTTGATACTGCATAATTTCTACAGGTATTTTAAACAAGTTTCTAGCTAACTGAGGCAAGCCAAACTTCAATTTGAGCGATCGCGGCAAGTCTTGCCAAGAGATTGGTACAAAACCCAAACCGATGTAAAACTTCACCAGTTTCTCACCCAGACATTCCAGATAAACGGGTTGAGTTGCTTCCTGAATTAGATGCTTTGTCAGATAAGTGCCTAAGCCGCGCTTGCGCCAAGCTGGAACAACCACCAAACTACTGAGTTCTTGCGCTCCAGAGAAGTTGCGCAACTGTCCGCAAGCCACCAACT
>JAIUYC010000975.1 GCA_020216575.1 Coleofasciculus sp. S288
ATCACCTCTAAATACATTTGTCCTAACTGGTGTTGCGCCAATGCTTTTTCCTGCTCATCCTGCTGTAATTCTGATAGTTGAATGGCCTTCAAGTAAAATTTTTCAGCTAGCAAATTCAGTCCACTCCAGGCATAGAAATCACCCAACGAACGAGAAATATCGGGTGCTTGAGTACCCGTTTCAACTGCTGCTTCTAATATCTCAATTGCCTCAGCAAATAGTCCATTTCCAGCATAAAGATAAGCTTGGATGAGTAATTTTCCATCCTCTGCCGATTGTTGTTGAGTATTTTCCTCTGCCAAGCTCTGCACTGACTCACCTAAATTTTGCTCGATTAATCGAAAATTTAATCCTGATACTCCTCGCTCTATAGAGTCATAGTCACTAAAATCGACCTCTTCTTCTTTTGAAGAGCGACCATTATCCGCCTTGACGACTAGTTTATAGTCAACTCCAGTCTTCAAGGGTTGCTGATCAGGGGGATATTGCATGGCTGTACTTCTTACTGACTCCTCCCATAGGCGATGATCTTCCGACACTCCTACCTCGTACAGCGTTACCGTATAACTCTCCACATCTTCCACAGCATTCCATCTAAATGTCGGCTGATTATTGAGTAGCAACGTGTAGCGGGGGCTAATGATGTAGGGAATTTGCGGATTATTTCCTCCGGAGCGAAGCCTTGTTATCTCACGCTCGTTTGCGTTGGATGGGCAGATATTGCTTACGCTTTTTTGGACGTTTTGTATCACTCGTTCTACTCTATTTTTAGAACACTTGATCGTCACCGTTGAATTTCGGTCTGTTTTTAGTACATCCTCGTATTTGAGTTGTTGACTCCTGAAAGCCTCGGAGAATTTCGATGAACCCATAGGTTTAATCCATGCCTTGCCTTCTGTAATATCCAGAATTGTCATAGTAGCATTGGCGGCAAGCATGGGCTGTATCAGTAGCAATATTCCAGTTGTAAAGATTAACTGTGTGACTCTGGAAGTTAAACTGATGCTTCGCATTAACGTTCTCCTTTTAACTTTTTTGAGCGTTGTTGAATTTTAGTTATCCAAATATCCTCATCGGGGTCAAACTGGGAAGCAAGCTCCTTACACTGTTGCCATTGAGTGTTTGCGTCTTTCTGCTTACCCTGACCCTCCAAAATCATTGCCGTTAAGCACTCAGAATCTCTGGGAATCCTATCCCAAGTAACCTCGTCTCGCAGTTCTTTCGCTATTTCCAGTTGTTCAAAAGCCTCGTCATAGCGCTCTTGCTTGATCCGCGCCCAGCTAAGAGTTTTGTGCCACAAGTATTGCTCTTGAGCTGTAGCATTATTGACATCCCCCGACCCCCAACCCTCTATAAGGAGTGCAACAGCAGTATTCACGGAAGTCGGTTCTTTTTCATCCAAAAGGTACAGTCGAGCCAGCCTGACGCGAGCACTAACCAATCCACCTTGCATGGCAATTTTGTAATGGGTACGAGCATCACTTAAATCTTGTCGCCGTTCGTAAAGCCATCCCAGGTTGTAATGAGCTTCTGCATAATCCGGATTAATCGCGATCGCCCGTTTGAAGTTAGACTCGGCACTAGCTAGTTTTTTAGAATTCCAACCTTTATCTACTTCTGCTTGTTTTTTGCCACGCTCGTTATACAAAACAGCAATTTCGGGCAAGTGTAGGTGAACGCTCGCTAACCCTATAAAGAGCAAAAATGTTACCCCTAAACTGAATTCCTTCCACCAATGCTTAGGAATCTTCAATTTCTCAAGTAGATGTTCTTTAGCTTCTCGCCCAGTTTGGGTTAGTACCCCTCCACCAACTATCAGGTTTAATACACTCGATCCAATAATGGCAAAAGCTCCCAACGTAGTTGGGCCTCCTGCCCAGAATCGTGGAGCTATGTCGGCTAACAAGCTGAAAGATAACGTCATGCAGATAAGGGTTGAAGAACTCCACAGCCAATCAAGCCGATCCCACTTATGAGTAAGAAACCACCACCACGCTTCTGCTGAAGAGTTTAGGCTTTTACGCCATTGCTCTAAATCTACCTTTTTGGTAATCAATTTAGCCTGCTGCTTCAATCGGCTGTCTAATTCGATAACCCTTGTGAAATCTACATCCTTTATTGAATCTAGGCTTTTATCTGCCAAAGCGGCGTCAACGGCATCACGGGCAACTAGGACATCTAAAATTAGCTTCTTTCTAAGCTCATTTTCTGTTTCAGAAATGATACGTTTTCCATCTGCTGTTTTAGCTGTTGTAAGCTTGTCAATTGTTTTTTCAGGAGCCAGGAGTTGATTTTCAAGTTCCTGAAGCTTTTTAGCGTAATTTTCTATTGCTTGATTCAGTGGAGAGGCTGTCATTATTTTCTCAAAGATGTCTCCGCCACCTCTAGCAAAGCTGTTCCAGCCGCTGTGCTGCCAATTGGCGTTTCATTCGCCATTGCATAAACTGAGGACTGGCGCCTTGACAAAGCAAACATAATATGTAACCGCAGAACATATCCGTTAAGTGAACTCTTCTACTGATCTAATAGGTAAAATCGAGGTTGACTTATGCAGTGATTAGGCCAGTCTCAGCTAAAAATTAATATAAAGATACAAAAGCTTGGAGTAGCATAGTAGGCTGAGGCTAATGCTCAGTACTTCGCCACAGCTACTTGGTCATCGAAGGCAATCAGTACGATGTCTTTAGCAAACGAGCATTCGCTTCCAAACCACAGAAGTTTCTAGTGCAGCGTGGCGGAAATAACTATCCAGTTGAAAAAAGTTTAAAAAGCTTACTGTACAAGCTTTCTTTCTTAAAAGCTCTCTGCCTTCTGACTTGAAAGTGAGGAGTCGGGAGTCGGGAGTCGGGAATGGGAAATACCACTTTCATTCATGGCTGTGAATTTTTTT
>JAIUYC010000976.1 GCA_020216575.1 Coleofasciculus sp. S288
ATTGCGGAAGTAGGCACGACCGCGATCAAATGCGATCGCACACACCATGCCGTCGCCGTCAAACGGGTGATGAAGCCGCTGACCATTGACCTCAAGCAAACCCGGTCCATTACGAAACAAAGTACCATGCAACTCTAAAGGAATTTCCCCTTCTACATCATCAATCCAATAGTCATACTCGTTAGGTTGAGATTCATAACCCCTTTTCCAATCATTGCGATCATAAGGAAGTTCTGAAACAGGTATCGAAAAACGCTCTTTAGTTGGTAAGTTTTGCATCTTGGTTTTTAAGAGTGGTAAGTCGAAATCTAAAAATTGGTAATTGGTCGTTGGTAATTGGTGATTGTGAAATTCTTGCCGTTTGATAGCTTCCTTTCCCATTACCCATTACCCGTCGAATCAATTGCTGCTTTAAATTTCCATTAGCTTATTCGACGGGTTCTTCAACTGGCTTTGATGCAATGCGGTTGCGGATAAACTCTGGCATCAAGTCAGGCAAGAACGGCTGTTCCGTTTGGGAACCGGGGGAATGATGCTCATAGAGTTCTACGGGAGGCAACGACCGAGCCGTAGTCGCTGCTTTAAGTTCAGCTTGTGGGTCAGCTACTGGTAGCCAACCCAAAAAAGGTAGAGGTAACAAACTCGAGGCGTTCGTAATGATGACTAACAGCCAAAGCTTGTCAAAGTTAGTCTCCGTGACACCCAGCAAGTGGGTAAGTAAGGCTCCAAACTCATGGGATAATAGCCCTGCTAGGTTCCAAACCGACATTAAAAGGGCAAATAAGGTTGCTTCCACCCCCTCTGGGCAGAGTCGCGCCGAGAGTACCAGAATCGGCATAAAGGCAATCTGTCCCATTACGGTGAGGATGAGGCTGTCTCCCAAGCTGAACCAATGATCGTCAATGCCCAAGGTGCGATTGGTATGGGTGACGAGGAGCAAGGCTGTCATCCCTAAGAGCGAAGAGATAAGTATTGTCCAACCGATTAGGCGACGGAAGGGAATACCCTTCAAAAAACGCTGGAAAAGCCAGATGCCAACCAGAGAGGCAATACTAGTTACCAGGCGCACGCGCCCTAAAAATTCCGGTTCAAATCCTAGTTCGTTTGTTGTGAAATAGAAAAAGGCAGAATCCGCCGTCGGCGTTGCTTGCCAAATGAAGATGAAAGCGGTGGGCAACCAAATCGCTTTTTGAGTAATTGCACTGCGTAACTGCCTGATTTGGTTGCCAACTGTGGCGGTATCGGGGCGCGAACTCACAGGTTCTTCGGCAATTAACCAGGCAACGGCTGACACCAGCAGGGGAAACGTAGCGGTAATGGCAAAGACTGTTTGGGTGCTAAAGTGTTCCAAAAGCAATCCGCTCAGGTAAGCCGTAATCAAGCCGCCAAGTGCTGAAGCCCCCCAAGTGAGAGATTGCAGGGAACCCGAATTACTCAGCGACTCAACCCGTGCTCGTTCTACCACAAGGGAGTCTACAATTACGTCACTAATGGCAACGGAGAGAGAACTGATGAGGATAGCAGTTGTCGCCGCCCAGGCTGTATCAACCACAGTTGAGAGGCTCAACCACGCTGCGGTTCCCAGGAGTCCAGATAACACCAGATAGGGACGTCGCCTGTAGCCAAACAAAGGCAGTCCGTCTGAGAGAAAGCCAAACAGGGGTTTAACGACCCAAGGTAATGCGGCAATCCCCATCAGCGCTGCCACCTGAGCTGGGCTTAGTGCTAGTTCATCCTTGAGGAAGAAGCTAACTGCCAAACGTGCTAACCCCAGAATTCCTTGGACGAAGTAGACGATTAAGATGGCAATCAACTCAGTGGTCGGTTCGTTGCCAAAGAATACTTTTTCTTTTAAAGATTCTTTAAGCTTTTTTAATCCAGTGGAGGAAACAATCATGAATATTTTTTAAGAATTGTCGCCTTTTATATCTTACATGCAGCTTTTTGTGGAGTGCGATCGCCATTAGTCAGATTTTGTAGTACGAAACCTGCTGCAAAAAGTATTAAAGATTGCAGATTCTCCTCCTGCTCCCTCTGCCTCCTCTCTTCCAGGGTAATGGGTTTTACCCCTCACCCTATAAATGCCATAATGTGTATTTGATATCTACTCATGCTAGTCTTCCCATGCAAGTTTTCCAGTCAAGCTGGGTTACGACGAGCTAATCGCTCAATTCAAGCAAACGAATTTATTGGCTCTCCCGTACTTGTGGTGAAAAACCGCGTTTTTGATAATTGGTAATTGGTAGTCGGTAATTGGTAATTCCTTACCCAGTAAGTGTTTGACCTATATTAATCAGATTGTCTTATCACTCTAGGTACGGGAGAGTCCGCAAAATCATCAAATTCTCCGAGAATCATAATGAGCGCTAATCCCTAACGATTCCGCATTAGTGAAGCAAGAGAATGACGCTTGCGCAAGTCCATCATGTCTGCAAGACTCTCTTCGCCTCCATCGAGAGGATGGTTTTCCTCCGGTGGCAACACGGTTACCGGATTCAGTGAGTTGTTAGAGGTTGCTAGTTGAGTGTTTAGAGTCTGAAGAGTTGGTTTTGAAGGAGCAGGTTGTGGCGATTTAGGAACTGGAGGGTTTCCGTTGGAGGGATGTCGCCGTTTTTTACGAGCAGTTGCAGTAGGTTTTAAGCGTTTCAGGGGTTGGCGAGCCTGAGTGGATTGTCGAATCGATTGCATAATCAAAAAGGAACCTGCTGCACAACCAATAGCGATCGCGCCAAATAATGACAGTGGCAATCCCTTTTTGGGGGTAGATTCCCGAACTGGCTCCCGCTCCCGAATTGGCTCTTGAACTGGTGCTGCCACAGACGCTTCTGGCTCAGGTACAACGGATTGCTGAATGGTGGATAAAGTCGGTGATGGCACAGAGGCT
>JAIUYC010000977.1 GCA_020216575.1 Coleofasciculus sp. S288
CCTTACTATATCGATCTACGCAAAATCATCTCGAACCCTCAAATTTTTCATCAAATTCTCAATGCCTACGCGGATATTCTCAAAAACCTCAGCTTCGATCGCATCGCAGGCATTCCCTATGGTTCTTTGCCAACGGCGACTGGATTAGCCCTGCACCTTCATCACCCAATGATTTATCCCCGCAAGGAAGTCAAAGCCCATGGTACTCGTCGCGTCATTGAGGGAACCTTCCATCCGGGGGAAACGGTGGTCGTCATTGATGATATCCTCATCAGCGGTAAAAGTGTTATGGAAGGAGCCGAAAAACTCAAGTCAGCTGGATTAAGGGTCGAGGATATCGTAGTGTTTATAGACCACGAACAAGGGGTAAAGGACAAACTAAGGGCGAATGGGTATCGGGCGCATTCGGTGCTGGCAATTTCAGACGTGACAGACACGCTGTATCAAGCTAATCGCATTAATAAGGAGCAGTTTGAGGCGTTAGCAGGGGGAGCAGGGGGAGCAGGGGGATTTTCATCAGGCACGTTGTGTACGAAGTTCATGGACGCCTAACAACCAAGTGTCAGTATAAGAAGCGACCATCTAGCGCTTTGATGGTCTCTCTATCAGATAAGATGAAGAAATGCTTACAACTAGGTAACATGGCTTGAGAACTTCAAGCACCCAAGTAAAGGAACGGTCTATGAACGAAGAGATTTTTGATAGGGTCAAGAAGATAGTTGCAGAACAACTAGAAGTTGACCCCGATAACGTGACGCCCGAAGCAAACTTTGCCAACGACCTGAACGCTGACTCCTTAGATACGGTCGAACTCGTGATGGCGTTGGAAGAAGAGTTTGACATCGAAATTCCCGATGAAGCAGCAGAACAGATTGCTACTGTCAAAGCTGCTGTAGACTACATCAGTAATAAAGTAGAAACTCCGGCTTAAAAAGCTCTATTCTTCACTGGCAGTTGTGCGTTCGGGGTGTGCAAGCCCTGTTGTACTGGCATCATGACAAACATTGAACTAAAACGAGTTGTTGTTACAGGTCTCGGCGCAATTACACCCATAGGTAACACCCTGACTGAGTACTGGGAAGGGTTGTTAAGCGGACGCAATGGGATTGGTCCGATTACCTTGTTTGACCCCTCCCGGCACGATTGCCGCATTGCCGGTGAAGTGAAGGGCTTTGACCCGTATCAATATATGGAGAGGAAGGAAGCAAAGCGCATGGATCGCTTTGCTCAATTTGCGGTGGCGGCAAGCAAGCAGACTCTAGCCGATGCGCAGTTCGCGATCAATGACCTGAATGCTGAACAGGTGGGTGTCATCATTGGTACTGGCATTGGGGGTCTTAAGGTATTGGAAGACCAGCAAGAGGTGTATCTAACTCGTGGTCCCGATCGCTGTAGTCCGTTTATGATTCCGATGATGATTGCCAATATGGCAGCGGGCTTGACAGCGATTCATACGGGTGCAAAGGGACCGAATAACTGTACGGTTACGGCTTGTGCGGCAGGATCGAATGCGATCGGGGATGCCTTTCGCTTAATCCAGCGAGGCTATGCCCAAGCTATGATTTGTGGAGGCACAGAAGCTGCCGTCACTCCCCTATCGTTGGCGGGTTTTGCAGCGTGTAAGGCGCTCTCCTGTCGCAATGACGACCCTACCCATGCGAGTCGTCCGTTTGATCGCGATCGCGATGGCTTTGTTATGGGTGAAGGGGCTGGAATTCTCCTGCTGGAAGAACTGGAACACGCCCTCAGTCGGGGAGCGAAGATCTATGCCGAAATCGTTGGTTACGGCATGACCTGCGATGCCTATCACATTACCTCACCCGTACCGGGTGGAGAAGGTGCAGCCAGAGCCATTCAGTTGGCGATGAAGGACGCGGGTTTAACGCCAGAACAGGTGAGTTACATCAATGCCCACGGAACCAGCACCCCAGCCAACGACTCGACTGAAACGGCGGCGATTAAAACAGCTTTAGGAGAGCCTGCTTACAGAGTGGCAATTAGTTCCACTAAATCAATGACAGGGCATCTGCTAGGTGGGTCGGGTGGCATTGAAGCTGTCGCTACGGTGATGGCAGTGGCCAATGACCAGATTCCCCCGACGATTAATCTGGAAAATCCAGATCCCGCCTGTGACCTCGATTATGTGCCAAACAAGAGCCGTGAGCAGGTCGTAGAAGTGGCGCTATCGAATTCGTTTGGGTTTGGCGGTCACAATGTCACGTTAGCATTCAAGAAATACAGGTAGGGGTGAAATTCGACGCCCAACGCTAGACGCCCCAGGGTTGCCCATCGATCCCCGTAATGGGATGATGGGAGTGTAGCCTTGGGGCGACCGAGAGCATCGAGTTCTAACTCACACAAAGTTTGAGATTAAACCCTAGTTCACTAGAGTCAATAAAGAGAAATCATGGCCGTTGCAACCCAATCTCTCGAAGAACTTTGCATCAATTCCATTCGCTTTCTAGCAATTGACGCGGTACAAAAGGCCAACTCTGGTCATCCAGGACTGCCAATGGGTGCGGCTCCTATGGCGTTCGTGCTGTGGGATCGCTTTATGCGGTTTAACCCGAAAAATCCCAAATGGTTCAACCGCGATCGCTTCGTCTTGTCTGCTGGCCACGGCTGCATGTTACAGTATGCCCTGCTTCATTTGACAGGCTACGATAGCGTTACCCTAGACGATATCAAGCAGTTCCGGCAGTGGGGTTCCAAAACCCCCGGTCACCCGGAAAACTTCGAGACACCTGGTGTAGAAGTCACCACCGGACCGTTGGGACAAGGAATTGCCAATGGGGTCGGCTTAGCAATGGCAGAAGCCCATTTGGCTGCCAAGTTCAACAAACCCGATGCCAAGATTGTTGACCACTATACCTATGTGATT
>JAIUYC010000978.1 GCA_020216575.1 Coleofasciculus sp. S288
AAAATACAGAAATCACCTTCAGGAACTTAGTAGGGAAAAACGAGCTAGCGAAAACCCAAGCCCAAATTACCTTCTTTATTTTAGGTTCGGGTGAGTTTTCAATGGAGTTGCGTCGTCAACTCCTCTATATAGCCAGTCAAAATATCACTCAAAAATTGCAAGAATACGGCATTGAGTTCAGCATAGAAGAACCCACTATCTATGTTGATTCTCCCATTACTATCTAGAGAGCATGATCGATTTCCCGGATATCATCATAGAGTTCACCCAGCGTGAAGATATACAATTAGCCTTAATTAGAATAGTAACGTTCCTAGTTTTCCTTATCTTGTCCTTAATTGCAGGACGATATACTCCCTCGCTGGTGAGGTTCATTATCCGGAGATTTTCGCCGCAGCAGGTGACAAATATTTATGATACGTTAATCGAGCCAATCCGCAAATTATTTATAGTTGCTGGGACTTTAATCCTCGTTTCTTTATCTCTAAACGTCCTTGAAGACTATGAGGGGGTCTATAACTTCCTCCACTTCTTCATGGATTTGGCGGTGATAATTAGTGTCGCTTGGTTAGTCTCACGTTTGTTCCAGCAATTGATCCGTGCCTATGGGATTGAGTTAGTTCGCAAGTTAGGACGTGACGTAGAGGAGTTGTTGCTGGTTCTCGAAACAGTGGTGAACATCATCATTGGATTTATCGCTGTTTTAGCGTTTGCTCAAGGACGCTTCGATTTAATCGGCTTGATGGCAGGCTTGGGACTTGGGGGATTAGCGATCGCATTTGCCGCCCAAAAAACATTGGAACAGCTTCTGGGTACCATCGTATTGTACCTAGACCGCCCCTTCGTTCCCGGTGAGTATATTCGCTTGCAGCGATCGCAACAAATTCCTGAAGGCCTATTTGGTCGCGTTGAGTCAATTGGTTTGCGATCGACCAAGGTTCGCACCGCCGCTAAAAGCACCCTGTTTATTGTCCCTAACTCTACCCTGGCAAATCTGGAAATTGAGAACGTTTCTAGGGGAAAAAAGGTATTGGTTTTGCTCTACCTCGATTTTCCCCAAGTCCTGGAAGAGCGAGAACAAGCGCTCGTTCAACAAGCGATCGCAGAAAGTACAGATTCTTTATTTGGAATCGATCCAGGAAGCACCAATATTGATTTGATCAATCCTGAGGAAATGCAAACCACCCGCGCTCGAGTCACATTCTTTATTTTAGGCTCTAGTGAAAACTCGATTCAACTCCGAAAACGCTTGCTGGAATTAGCGAATGAGAAAATATCCAAAAAGCTGATGAAATCGGGAATTAAATTTACCATGCAAGAGCCAACAATTTATGTTGAATCACCCGTCACTATCTAGTACAGGGTACATCCCAAGCGTAGTGCGTGCATCTTGCCCACTTATCTTTACAAGCAAGAGGATTAATTTCACAAGCGATCGCGAAAATATGAGCGATACAAATCACACAGAGGCATCACGGCATTGCCTTGCAGCTTGACTAATCCCATACTGCGAAGTTTAAATGCCTCTGCCGTCCTAATCTCTACAGGTCTATCCGCAGCCACCACTTGCTTAACTGCTGCAACTAGCTCAGCATTCTCGTCTAAATTACACAGATGGCGACGTAGATGGTCATAGTAAGGTCCTTCTTCCGTAGGAGCGACTTGCATTAGCTGTTCTAACGACATTCTGCCGCGTGCAATTTGATAAAGTGCCACCCTCACTAAATAAGGATGTCCACCCATCATCGCCATCAGTTGCTCGATCTGCTCGGTTGAAAACTCTAGTCTGTGGCGTTTGACTAAGTCTGCAACTTGTACATTATTTAACTCTGGCAACTCGATTGGCAATCCAACATTGAAGGGTGATTGATTGATATTTAGGGGAATGTAAACTTCCTTAGAATGGACAATTACTAGTTTGAGCTGTTTCCAAACTGCCTCATTCTTACCCCGCTCGTGCCATGCTCGTAGCAGTCCGAAAAAGTCAGTCGCAATTTCAGGATGTTGAAAAATTTGATCGACTTCATCTAAGCCTAAAACTAAAGGGCTGGTAATTTCGGATAACAAATAGCGTTGGAAGTAATTTGTACATTTATTTTTGCTACCGAGAATACCTTTCCAATAAACATCCAGCTTTTCGTCTAGATCCAATTCCAACGCAATACTGGCGCAGAACCACTGCAAGAACTTATCGAGACTAGTGAGAAATTCTGCATCTGCTGACTGAAAATTCAACGACGCTATCTGATGACCGCTTTGGCGGGCATAATAGAGGATTCGGCTCATTAAAGACGTTTTGCCCATCTGTCGAGGCGCTTTCACTCGGATTAAGGCCGCAGGTTTGGCGATCGCTTCATAACAGTCTGCTTCGATGGGGGGACGCTCAATATAAAAGTTAGAATCCAGGCTGACTTGACCTTCCGGTTGATCCAACGGTGGAGATGAAGGAGGCTGCATGAGGATTGTTGTTGCAGCTTCTTCGGGATTGAGCAATTTTTCCAGAGCTCGCAACGCTTCTATTGCGGTTTGGTAGCGCTGACGATAGTCATATCGCACCATCTTGTCTAAAATTTTGGCGAAACCAGGGCTGATTTCGACGCGATCGCCCAATGCGGCACAACAGAATTCACCTTGAGAATCTGTCAGGAGTTCTTTATGAGCAGGGTTTAACCCACTTAAAGCTTGCAAGCACACCATCCCGACGGCATAGATATCGCTACTAAAGTGCGGCTTACCGAAGATTTGCTCACTTGGCATATAACCGGGGGAGCCAATCACAACGGTTAGAGTTGTTTGTCCGGAGCTACTCACTGCTTTGGTACTCACCTCTTTAACGGCTCCAAAGTCGATGAGAATAATTTTGTTATCTCGATTCCGTT
>JAIUYC010000979.1 GCA_020216575.1 Coleofasciculus sp. S288
ATTGCGTTGAAAAGCTGCTGGGGCGCTCGGTTTACAATAATCAGGAGAAAATTGCCTGGTCGATCGTCGTGGCGACGAAAGGCCGCGCTGGTCTGATTAATGACTTGCTCAACAGCCCCGAGTACCTGGAAAACTTTGGCGAAAATATTGTTCCTTATCAGCGTCGCCGCATCCTGCCCTCCGGGACGGTTTCGGAACTCCCCTACAACATCAAGTCGCCCCGCTATGATGCCTATTACCGCGCCAAGCTCGGGTTTCCCCAAATTATCTGGCAAACCGAAGTGCGCCGCTTTACCCCCCAAGACAAAAAACCCAAAGCGGGCGACCCCGCGCTCTTCCGTTCTATGGCGCAGTCCATTCGCCCGGCGGGTGGTGTCCCCCAAAATCTCTCTCCCTACAACATCAATATCGAATCCGCCGTCCCCAGACGGTAAAAACAGGAGAGTTGATGCTTCGGCTTGTCCTTCCCAATAGGGGTTTGAGGGAAAGCCGATCAAACTTTGGCTTGCTTGCCAAAATCAAGAGCTAACGTTGAAATTGAGCGTTAGGGAGTTAGGAAAATCTTGATTTCTTAACGTTCAATTTCAATGATGACTGGACAAAAGTTTCAGTCCATTTGCATGGACTTGCACTGTTAGCCCAAAATTTATTTTAGGGCGGGTTGACAACAGAGACATGAGCCTTTCAGAACGTTTGTCAGTCAATCAGGGACCTCACCGTTGCGGCTATGCCATACCGCTGCATTGTTGGCTGAGCGCAATGATGCCCCACCCGCCCGGCAATTCCTTGCTGAGCCAGATATTGCCCCACTTCCTGTGCTGAATGGTTCGTCATGACAGTCGATCGCGGCTCCCAGGCTAATTGCATCTGCCACACTGGGCACTCCAGTTTCAAGCCGGGCTAGTGGGTCCTCGTAATTTATAACACAATAACTTTAAGTACAAATCCTGTTGGAAATCTTAGTTGTTTCGCTACTCTGATAAAGGTCGATCGCAAAAGTTTAATAAGTTTTCTAAAGCTTTTGTGAAGCACATCATTATTTGGTATTTGACCAGCAAGAAAAGCGTACATCCAATTTCAAGGCAGTGACTTTTGCGATCGTGGTGTTTGACTATGCCCAAACACTCCATCGATTCGGCAAGCAGCTTAAGTATTTTGGCTAATAACGCCTCAACTTAGTCGTCTCAACTTTTGATTTATGGATTTGATCACCCAGACTGCAACCTCAACCTCATCTACCTTAGTTAACGGATTACGAGCAGACTACTATGAGGGCCGCAATTTTAATATTCTGCGGCAGACTAAACTCGATCCAAGCGTTAACTTCTTATGGCAAGCTGGCGCACCCAGTTCTTCCCTGCCATCCGACAACTTTTCTGTACGATGGACAGGACAAGTACAACCCACGTACTCCGAAACCTATACCTTCTATACCAATTCTGATGATGGAATCAGGCTTTGGGTAAATGGGATGCCTCTCATTGACAACTGGCTTCCTCATGGAGTCACTGAAAACAGTGGCACTATTACTCTGAATGCAGGCCAGCTTTATACCATTCAACTGGAGTATTACGATCTGGTAGGCGATGCTGTTGCTCAGTTAATGTGGTCTAGTCCCAGCCAAACCAAGGAGATTATTCCCCAAAGTCAACTCTTTTCCAGTTCTATGCTGAGTGCTAATTCAGTTCTGGAAACGGCAAAACCTGCTGCTAGTTTCATTGACTCGATTGGTGTTAACACTCATATTCGGTATTATGACACCGCTTACGGCAACTACTCTCTAATTAAGCAACGCCTGCAAGAACTGGGAGTGAAGCATATCCGGGACGGGGGCAGTGATCCGACCTGGATTCAACGAATTAATGACCTGGCCAGTGTAGGAATCAAATCAACCTTGGTCATCGATCCCTACATCGGCGTTGGCCCGGATTCTTCCTACAATATCAACCCGCCCGGTTACACGGTGCAGCAGTTAGTGAAGAATATGCTCCCAAATGCAGTGGATGCGGTTGAGATTTTGAATGAGTTCGATGTTTTTTACACCAACGGTTATACCCACAATGGCCAAACAATTAACGCCTCAAACTGGGTGCCTTATGTCCGAGATTCCACCCGTGACACCTTTACGGCTTTAAAGAGTGATCCTGCAACTCAGGGAATCAGTATCATTGGCCCTTCGTTTGTGTTTAGTGATTCCAGTAGCAAGATCGGAGACTTAAGCCAGTGGATTGATTACGGCAATTTCCACCCTTATAACAACCCCAGCTATCCGGGTGATGGCAATTTGGTACGCGATCTGGCAAACCGTAGTCAATCCTTTGGCACTAAACCAATGATGGCAACCGAAACCGGATATTACACTGGATCTCCGGCTACCGGACGGGCAGTATCTGAAACCGTGCAAAGCAAATATATTCCCAGATTGTTCTTAGAAAACTTTAATCAGGGGGTCTACCGCACTTTCTCTTACGAACTCATCGATCAGCGGCCAGACCCAACTCATAGCGAAGATAACTTTGGCTTGTTGCGCTACGACGGTTCTCCTAAACCAGCCTTTATCGCCCAACAAAACTTGATGCAATTGCTTAATGATACGAAGACAACCTTCACACCGGGGTCTCTCAGTTATTCTTTTAGTGGCGATGTTCAGAATATTCATCACACACTGTTGCAGAAGAGTAATGGTGATTTTTATTTGGCGCTCTGGTCTGAAGTTCCCAGCACGGATCAGAATTATGCTCAAACAGTAACGTTGAACCTGACAACTCCCATTAGTCAGGCAACAACTTACTTACCGAATCAGTCCACTGCCCCGATCGCCCAATATGCTGCCCCTAATCAGTTGACCTTAACCGTTCCTGATTACCCATTACTCGTAC
>JAIUYC010000980.1 GCA_020216575.1 Coleofasciculus sp. S288
TTCCCGACGGAACTCCACGGTTCAATGGGGGAATTGCTGCGCGATCGCGGGGCAGAATTCGGCACTACCACCGGTCGGCAACGGCGCTGTGGTTGGTTTGATGCTGTCATCGGTCGCTATGCGGTTCGGATCAATGGCATTGACTGTCTGGCAATCACCAAGCTTGATGTCCTTGATACCCTCGAAGAAATCCAAGTCTGTGTCGCCTACGAAATTGACGGCAAACGCTGCCAGCACTTTCCTAGTAGCGCTCGCTTGTTTTCCCGATGCCGCCCCATCTACAAAACCCTACCCGGTTGGCAACAGTCCACTGATCACTGTCGGTCTTTAAACGATTTACCCAAACAGGCGCTGGATTATCTCAAATTCCTTGCAGAACTGATGGAAGTCCCGATTGCGCTTGTTTCCTTGGGAGCCAGTCGCGACCAGACCATTATCGTCGAAGATCCCATCCACGGACCCAAACGGGCGCTGTTGGATGCTAACGGCACACCAGTAACATCGGGAGTATGAAGTTAGTTGTTAGTTGTTAGTTGTTAGTTGTTTTTACTACTGACCACTAACCACTGACTACTGACTACTGACTAACATCGAAAAACCTAACCTAATAGAAGCTACTGAAATGGACGTTACAGTTGAGTGTCAAAAACGACCGGAAGGCAAAAATCCCAGAGCCTTACGGCGAGATGGCTTAATCCCAGCCGTTCTCTACGGTCACAAAGGTGCAGACTCTGATGCACTAGTCTTGAATGCCAAAGCAACAGAAACTTTACTCAAAAAAGCCACTATTAACAACACACTAGTGCAGCTAAATATTCCAGAGCTTCCCTGGAGTGGCAAGGCTCTCCTGCGGGAAGTGCAGACTCATCCCTGGAAGCCTCAAGTCTACCACCTCAGCTTTTTCTCCGTAGGTGCTCAGGAAACCCTTAACGTAGGGGTACCGTTACACTTTGTTGGAGATGCCGTAGGCGTTAGAGAGGGAGGAGTCCTCGATCCCGTGATTACGGAACTAGAGGTACAGTGTGCGCCCGATCGCATCCCAGAGTTCATTGAAGTTGATGTTTCTAATCTAGCGGCTGGGGAAAGCCTTCACATTAGGGAATTGGTTTTGCCTGAAGGTGTCACAGCCATGCAGGAGCAAGATGGTACTATCGTCACCATCACCGCTCCGCTCTCTGCAACTGAGCCACAAGAAGAAGAGACAGCAGTCTCTAGCCCAGAAGGCTAAATGGCATCTACCTAAAGTGTGCTCTATAAGATAAGTTAGACCAGGGACAATTGTCCCTGGCTTTTTTGTAAGAGTCAGGGGTACAAAAAAACTAACAACTGGCAATGAACCAATGACACAAACAGCTGTTCCCAGCTTAATCGAGCAGATGATGCAGCCTGGGTTTTACCCCCACCCAGTAACAGAACCCATTCAGTTGATCCAAACTCACGTTTCCTACGTGTTTCTCACGGGCGATTATGCTTACAAAGTCAAAAAACCTGTGAATTTCGGCTTCTTAGATTTTTCAACCTTGGAGAAGCGGCAGCATTTCTGCTTGGAAGAATTGCGGATGAATCAGCCGATTGCACCTGAGATTTACCTGGAAGTATTGGCGATCGCACAAGAGGGTGAGACATTTGTTTTGGCAGGTAAAGGTCAGCCTGTAGATTATGCCTTGAAAATGTGCCAATTTCCCCAAGAATCGCTGTTTATCAACTTATTCGAGCAGGGGAAACTGACAGAAGCTCATATGGAGGAATTGGGGCGAGTTGCGGCTCAATTCCATGCCAAAGCTCCAACCAATGATTACATCCGCAGCTTTGGGGAAGTATCCAAAATTCGCGAGGCGTTTGACGAGAATTACCAACAAACTGAAAAATATATCGGTAGACCTCAAACGCAACAACAATTTGAGGAAACTAAACACTTTAGCGATACGTTCTTTGAACAGCGGCAGGATTTATTTACAACGCGCCGAGAAAACAACTGGATTCGGGAGTGTCATGGAGATTTGCATCTGAGAAATATCTGCCTGTGGCATGACAAAATTCAGCTATTTGACCGCATCGAATTTAATGAGCCATTTCGCTTTGTTGATGTCATGTACGATGTCGGGTTTGCGGTGATGGATTTAGAGGCGCGAGGGCGTAAAGACTTGGGAAACGCCTTTTTGAACACCTACGTAGAACAAACGGGTGACTGGGAAGGACTTCAGGTACTGCCCCTGTACTTGAGTCGGCAGGCATATGTACGAGCAAAAGTCAATTCTTTTCTATTGGATGACCCAGGCGTTCCAGAGGAAGCGAAGCAAGAGGCAGCCACTGTTGCATCGGACTATTATCGCCTCGCTTGGGAATATACTAAAAGCCAAAAAGGACGCCTGATTTTAATGTCGGGTGTGTCGGGTTCAGGTAAAACAACTGTGGCGCGACATCTGGCACGCAACCTGGGAGCAATTCACCTCCGCTCGGATGCCGTGCGCAAACACCTCGCGGGTATCCCCTTAAACCAGCAAGGTGGAGCAGAACTCTACACTCCAGAAATGAGCGAGAAGACTTACAATCGCTTATTAGAATTGGGTGTCTTGTTAGCCAGCCAAGGTTTTCCGGTTATTTTGGATGCCAAGTATGACCGACAGGTGTTTCGAGAAAATGCGATTTCTGAGGCGCAAAGCCATCAGTTGCCCATCCAAATTATCCACTGCACGGCACCCGAAGACGTATTGCGCGATCGCCTTTCATCACGCACCAATGATATTTCGGACGCGACGGCAAACTTGCTCCAAAGCCAACTAGCCGCTGCCGAATCCTTTACAGAAGCTGAAAACACTTTTGTTGTCACGTTAGATACGACCAGCGATTGGGTTACACCCTTAAATAGGTGGGCGT
>JAIUYC010000981.1 GCA_020216575.1 Coleofasciculus sp. S288
ATGCCGAAAAGACAATGGATGATATTGTCGATGCCTACGTTAACGCCGAATTGCCGCAAGAAGAGTGGCAGCTCGATAAGCTGGTGGCAAAAGTGCAAGAATTCGTCTACCTACTGCGCGACCTAGAGCCAAAGCATCTAGAAGACATGATGGTCGGCGAAATCAAAACCTTCTTGCATGAAGAAGTCCGGAAAGCCTACGACCTCAAAGAAGCCCAAGTGGATCAAATCCAACCAGGACTAATGCGGCAAGCTGAACGCTTCTTCATCTTGCAGCAAATCGACACCCTGTGGCGGGAGCATTTACAGGCAATGGATGCGTTGCGCGAATCGGTAGGATTACGCGGCTACGGTCAAAAAGACCCCCTGATTGAGTACAAACAGGAAGGGTATGAGATGTTCCTAGAGATGATGATCGACATCCGCCGCAACGTGGTCTACTCCCTGTTCCAGTTCCAGCCCCAAGGTCAATCGCAAGCGGCTTAGGGACATCCAGAAAAATAATGATCCATGCGCTACCGTAGGGGCTAAGGCTTCCTTAGCCCCTACAACATGGGTTTGGTATGAGGGGGAAGCCGGGGAGAATTTTTTACGCTCCGGCGGCACTTGAACCCTGATTCCTGACTGACGGCAAAAGTAACCGACTCAAGTAGCGTTCAGCATCTAGTTGGTAAAACTGGAGGTCGCCTCCCCAAGCGCGAAGGATATCTTGGCAAATTTGAAGATTTAGGTTGGGAGGTGGTTGAGTCGGTAAGGACTGGAGAGTACTTAGGTCTTTGTCAAAAAAACCACTTTCCGCGATCGACAACTCGATCAAGGAAGTTGAAGATTGGATTTCAGAGGAAAACCCATAGGGGAAGTTGTCTTGAGAACCCGTATCCTTAAACTCCAGTGAGGAACACCAAAGGTTAATCCTACTGCCAGGTTGGGCGTAGAAGCAGGATGTGGTCAAAAGTTCAAACAGGATGCATTCGAGTTTGAGCCGATCGCCATAAACCCTGAATCTACCTGGGTTGTGAACTTTAGCCATAAGCTGGCGCTGAGCGTAGAGGGGAGCAATATGATGGAGCGATCGCTTTAACAGACCCGCCAAAGGCACCGGGCGCAGGTTTACCGTTAGTTGCCATTGCTCTTCGGTCAGGACAGGTGTCAGAACGGCCAATGTCTGTTCCAACTGATGCAGCAGTTGCTGCCGTTGTGCCTGTCGCAGAGGTTGACTTGTAGTGGCAGGTGTGGTACTTGTTTCACTGGAATTTATGGAAATCCGTTGATTAAACTCATCAGCACTGGTCGGCAGCGATGTCTTGGCATCAAGTTCTAGCAAAATTCTGACGCTTTCTTGCACGGACTGATAAAACGTCTCCAAGCATCGGTGTTTGTACCAGTTGAGGGTTTGCAGGCTTTCACCAGCTTGCTGATACTGACTGAGGTAGTGTCGGTAATAGCGAAACCAAGCAAACTGACGTGTGAGAGTTTCTAGAGGAGGGAGTAGCTGGGGAGACCAGTATCGTTCCTCGTGGTCGGCAAGAACCACAATGGCTGTAGTTGGCATTGCCTCGGTATGGAGGGCAATAACTAGGAGTTGACCGAGTCCAGGATTGTTCAACCACTTGCGAGTAGCAGCCCCGAAGGCGGCAACCGGGCGGCTGATAAAGCCATGGGTTGCCAAAGCGTCTTGAATTAGGGTGTTGTTAGCAACAGGAATAGCTAAGTCGGAGGAAAGACTCCAGTGTCGGTCTGCGACAAATTCTGCGGCAATGGTTGCATGGGGATGTTCGGGTGTCCAACTGAGGATAACGGCGAGGGGACACTCCAGCAGAGTCGCTAAGTATTCCAACCAAGTGCAATCGAATAGAATAGGGTCTAGAGGGGCTTGAGCGAGAGTGGATAATCCAGACTCAAACGTCTGGTGTGCAATCAGGGACGAGCTGGCGCTATCGTGGAGCTGAGCCAGCTTGAGGAGCAGACTAATTTGTTGGGCGACAATGCTTGCTACATCCCGCGACCTAGAGTTCCACGTCCGAGGGGTTCCATGGGCGATGACTAAGAGGGATAGCTTTTCAGCGGAGTTCGTTGTCGAAGTTGAGCTGACTGGGAGAGATTTTCCGAGGGACACTAGCAAAAGCGATCGCACGCCCTGTTGTATTAAAGATTCTCGCCACGGAAGCAGACGCCAATCTTTATCAAGATTTTCCACCATCACCGCTTCAGCGCTTTCGCAGAGCGACTGCCGAGTAGCCTGAGAGAGAGAATTGAGGGGTGTACTCAGAGGACGCCGATTTGACGGATGTTGTTGAAACAGAGCGATAAACTGACCCCTGTCGTCTTCTTGCAGGATTAAAAGGCGCTCGGATTCAAGGCGTTTGCACAATAACCCAGCACAATCTTTCAGGGCAGAAGTGGTATCGTTATTCCGAACGATCGCTCGGGCAATTTCTGCCCCAAAGCGAGCATCCTGTGAGGCAAGCTGGAGTGCTTCTTCCATCTCCTCAGTCCCTACAACCAGTGCCACTATTTGAGCCATGGCACGGACATAGTTGGTTTCCACCTCCTCCCAGATGCGAGGGGCGTTGTCTTCTACTGCCAGAAAGCCCAAAAGTTCTCCTTGCACTCGAATCGGTGCTGCCAGCAGGGAACGGGTTCGCAGCCGCGAGAGCAATCGCTCAGTCGTTTCAGGTTTGAGGAGACTCCGACCCGCACCAATGGCCACCAACTGACCGACAACCAGGGCTTGATAAAAATCACCGGCTTCTGCGACGGTTAGGCCCGCAGCACCTGTTCTCAAGTCTCCAAACCGCCGGACGAGTTGTTGATTACCCATTCGATGCCAGAAGTAGCGACGTTCCGGAGAATACCAATAAAGATTAGTGCGTGTGG
>JAIUYC010000982.1 GCA_020216575.1 Coleofasciculus sp. S288
TGAGTGGAGAAGGACTTATACCAAAGTGCTAAAGATTTGAAATACAAGGCTCTGGACAGCTCAAGGGTTTGACCCCTATCCTATCTATCACTTCTTTAGCAAAATCGTATTAGAACGTAATTTTCCGAGAGGGATGACATCGCAAATCACAGAATGAATGTAGCTGTTTATTTATGGAATATTAAACTTTTTTTATTGATTACTGCCTAGATTTAGATAAAAAACTTAATCTTAAAAACCGTTTGATTTCCTCTCTCTATTGTAATATCAGCCTTAAGTTGCTTGACTAAAGTCATGACTAGCTTAAGTCCCATTGATTGAGTATGTTGGAGGTCAAAGTTTGGTGGTAGAGTGTCACCCCTATTAGCAACGGCTAGCAGTAACTGACGGTCGGGAGTTATCTCGATCATGACAACGACTTCACCTTCTAGATGACTTGGACACCCATGCTTTAAGGCATTGGTAATCAGTTCATTGACGAGCAATCCGCAAGGGATCGCTTGTTGGAGGTTAATGAAAATATCAGTTTTCGTAATAACCCTGAACTGAATAGCATTAGATTGAGTGGTGTAGATGCTCAATAAATTTGCTGAGAGTTTTTGCAGGTATTCTGCCAAATTAATTTCCGAAAAATCCTGAGAATGATATAAACTTTCGTGGACTAGTGCCATTGACTCCACCCGATTCCGGCTGTCTTGCAAAATTGCACGCACGGATTTGTCCTCGCTCCGATTGGCTTGCAGGTAGAGCAAACTGGCAATAATGGATAGATTGTTTTTCACCCGATGATGAATTTCCCCAAGCAACACCTCTTTCTCTCGGAGTGATGTTTTGATTTGCTCCTCTGCCAGTTTGCGATCGCCAATATCACTCATTGAACCCACAACGCGAATGAGGCGTCCGCCGCTATTGCGAATCGCTTTCCCCATCAACAAAAACCAGCCGTAGCTTTCGTCAGAGCGTCGCAGGCGCAGTTCTACTCTGAAGGAATAATTAAACTCTAAGTGCTTGCATACTGCTTGTAAAAATTGCTTGCGCTCATCGGGATGCACGCATTGATAAATAATTTTGTAACTCGGTTCTATGCTGTCCGGCTCAAGACCGAGAAACTGGTAAACCCGATCCGACCAGAATAGCGTGTTGCTCTCAAGATTCCAATCCCAAATGGCATCATTCGTCGCGTCAATGACTAACTGCAAACGTTGTTCGCTCTGGCGCAGTGCCATCTCTGCTTGTTTCCGCTCAGTGATGTCGTGCCAGATGAAGAGATGGCGATTGGGAAGGAAGTTAGCCGTCGCTGCATACTCGACGATGCGTGCAGTTCCGTCCGGACGCAACAAAAGAGACTCACCGGTTGACGTTGAGTGTTGACTAACCCGTTCAACATCAAACCTTGGCTCCAAAAACTCAGCAATCTGGCGATCGATAAGCTGTTCCCGGGTCAAATTAAATAAAGCACAGGCAGATGGGTTGACATCTACACAAACACCTTGGTCATCAGCAATGACCATCGCGTCTATTGACCCATCAAATACAGCTTGAAAATAGGAATCACCTGTCATAAATCCTATTAGATTTTATGATAACGATCGCGTCCTCCATGTTCAGAAAACGCGATCGCTGTTTCTAACTCATCACTCTGACTGCTGAGGTTTTGAGATACGGGCTTCAATATCCTCTAACGTTCGCAGCAGCAACCGTTGTGCCTGTAATTCCCAGCCCCATTTCTGAATTCGGTAGGCTGCAATAGTTCCAGCAATAGCCACAATATAGCCCAGCCATTGCGTTAGAGAAATCGCTCCGAGTAAACCCAATCCGGCAATTCCCCAAAAGGGTAAGGCGACGGTTTGACGCTGTTCCTCAACGAGCTTAGACAAGTTGCCAGATGGCATTTGTGCGGCTAAGGTTTCGCGGCAACGTCGTTGTTGTTCCATTGAGACAGATAGACCAATCTTACGGCGGAGTTTCTCCATTTTGCGAGCATCAGTGCTGTATTGAGTCAGTTCGTCTTCTGCCATTCGGATTAGGCTTTGCAGTTGATCCATGTTGAATGCTCTTCTTAGTTCCCACTAACCATTAACTACTAATTACTAACCTTACCTCGTCTCTTGTGGGCGAGAGCTTCACGCATACCACCCGCCTGATCCTCTTGGCTTTGTGACGGAAGACTTCCCCGTTTCATTTGTTCTCGTTCAATCGCTTCAAACAAAGCGCGAAAATTTCCTTCCCCAGACCCTTGAGCTTCATAGCGGCGCTCAATTAACTCAAAGAAAAACGTAGGCTCCTTGAAAATGGGCTGAGTAAAGATTTGAAGCAGCAAGGCTTGAGGGGAATTCTCCTGCCAATCTACTAAAATTTGTTGGGCAGCAATCTCCTTTAATTCAGTGGTAGAGAGGTTAAGTTTATGGCAGTGCTGTTGCAGTTGAGCGTAGTAAGTGTCAGGAACGGGAAGAAAGGATAGTCCTAAAGAACGAAATTGTGCGATCGCTCTGACAATTTGAGGTGTTTGCAACGCAATGTGCTGAATTCCAGATCCCCGGTTAACCTCCAAAAACTCTTGAATTTGAGAATTAGCGGACGTCGGTTCATTAATAGGAAACTTCACACCACTCTTTGGATGAATCATTACCTGAGAGCGTAATCCGGAGTGGTCAGTCTGAATCGTAAACGTCTGCTGGCGCTGGAATCCCAAAATGTTTTCATACCAGTTGAGTGCCGATTCCAACTCACCAATAGCAACATTCAGCACGACATGGTCAATGTCAGTAACGAATTCAGCTTCACTGGGGCTAGATAGAGTAGGGGAAGCAGGGGAAGCAGGGGAAGTAGGGGAAGCAGGGGAAGCAGGGGAAGTAGGGGAAGCAGGGGAAGCAGGG
>JAIUYC010000983.1 GCA_020216575.1 Coleofasciculus sp. S288
AGAACCGCAACTTCCTGGAGTCATCAGCCAGTTTGAGCCGTCTGTTTCTGATTTGGCTGAGGGACGCATACCTGAAACGTCCGAGAGTCCCAATCCAACTCCTCTGGGTGAGGAAATGCCTGCGGAGGCGAATGAGGCCAATCGCGTACTCGAACAAATCGACCAATACAGTAACGACCTCAAGGATAATTCCCTCAACCAAGTTACCAATGTCTCTCAATTACGGGATGTCTCTCCCAACGATTGGGCGTATGAAGCATTGCGCAATCTTGTAGACCGCTACGGTTGTATCGCTGGATACCCTGATGGCACATTTCGTGGCAACCGGGCAATGACTCGCTATGAGTTTGCGGCGGGGTTGAACGCCTGTTTGCAACAGATTGAGCGTTTGATTACTGAGGGGGGTAACGCTGTTACTCAAGAAGAGTTCGAGACGCTGCAACGATTAATTCAAGAATTTGAAGCAGAACTCGCCAGTTTGGGAACGCGAGTTGATAACTTAGAAGGGCGTGTCGCGTTCTTGGAAGACCATCAGTTTTCGACGACAACTAAGCTCGAAGGAGAAGTTGTCTTGGGGCTGACGGGTATTGTCACCGGAGAAAATGTCTTCGGTGAGGATATCGATAATGTGGAAATTTTGGGGGCGCGAACCCGTCTCAACCTAGAGACAAGCTTTACGGGTCGAGACTTGTTGAGAACGCGACTACAAGCCTTTGGACTCAATACATTCACCGAGCAAACGGGAACATTTGAGGGCAACCTGTCCTTTACAGACGATGATGCCAACAATGATGTCGAAATCGATGCGTTGCTTTATAGTTTCCCCCTGGGTGAAAGCACGCAAATTGTCCTTGCTGCCAACGCCGGTGCAGCCGATGACTTTGCTGATACTATCAACTTTCTAGATGGAGACGGTGCCTTTGGTGCCTTGTCTCGTTTCGGCACGCGCAACCCGATTTACTACCTGGTTGAGGGGTCTGGAATTGGCATCCGACAACAGCTAGGGAATGCGCTGGAATTGAGCTTAGGGTATTTAGCAGGTGATGCGGGCAACCCCAGAGAAGGGGGCGGGTTGTTCGACGGAGCCTATGGGGCTTTAGCTCAATTAGTTTACAAGCCGAGCGATCGCTTCCGAGTTGGCTTGACTTACATTCACTCCTACAACCGCGAAACCCTCACAGGTAGCCCACTCTCTAACCCCCGGACGTTCCTTGAGAACCTTGCGGATCAACCTGTCAGTACGGGTGACGTAGCCCTACCCACACCGGGAATAGTACCGACAACCTTTGTTGCCGGACAACAAATTCCCACAGGAAGCACGATTCCTGCCAATACAACCATTCCAGTCGGTGCTCAGTTGGATGAACCGACAATACTTCCATTTACCGTCGTCTCTACCTTCCCAATTACCGTTGGACCCATAACATTTCCCCCTGGAACCCCAGTTCCTGCCGGAACCCCGCTTCCTGCTGGCACTCCACTGCCTGCTGGCACTCCGATTCCCCAAGACTTCCAACTGCCAGTCCCCATCCGACTGACTACCCCAGGTACATCCCTAACCGTTTTAGCCCCAGGAACCCCTCTTCCGCCTGTCAATTTCACTGGCACTTTAGGCGATTTATTGAGTCAGCCTGACTTTGCTGGGATTCCCTTAGGGTTTGACCTGAATATCCCCATCGTTAGCAATTCTTACGGCTTAGCGCTATCGTGGCAGGTTAGCGATCGCTTTGTATTGGGAGGTTGGGCTGGCTACACCCATACAACAACCCT
Source organism: Coleofasciculus sp. S288 (assembly GCA_020216575.1). Classification (GTDB taxonomy): domain Bacteria; phylum Cyanobacteriota; class Cyanobacteriia; order Cyanobacteriales; family Coleofasciculaceae; genus JAIUYC01. Next base: position 1,771 of record JAIUYC010000983.1, read on the forward strand.
ATCCACAGGTAATGGTCTATTTAGCCGGGGCAAAATTGAAAGCATCAACGGCGCGATTACCCTAGCGTTTCCTGATTTAGGTAAACGAGGCAATTTAGCAGGAATCATCGTGGGTGTGGAACCCCATGTGTTTGAGACTAATATCGAGGTCAATCAAACCTTAGCCGATCCAACCACCTTAAGTCCTGCTTTAATTCCGGCTGGACTTGCCTTATTAAACTCAGCACCTGTACTCGGGCAGGTGATAGAACGATTTGAAGAGCCAGATCCGGATGTTTCACTGCACATCGAAGCGTTCTACCAGATGCAGTTAACAGATAATATATCAGTCACACCTGGGATTATTTGGATTACAGCTCCCGGTGGACTCGCTGACAACGCCGACATCGTAATCGGCACGATCCGAACTACCTTTACATTCTAGGTTTTCGAAACTCCTTTGGCGAAAGCACAAAGGATTCATGCGGAGAGTCTAGTCGGGTGGATTTATCCCCCCACTAGACAGTTCCACTATTTATGGACTGTCATTAATCCCACCCTCTGCATCAGCCATGGCCATTGCAGACAGGAAGATATCGTCTTGATATGCTTTCGCAACCCGCATTTGACACTTTCGGCTCTGCACCGCTGTACTGGTGGCGGACAAGCTCAATACAATTCGAGCAGTTTTTATCAATAACCGTATCATCAAAAATTATCGAGCCATTTTCATCTACTTGAATAAGATGTTCAACATTATCCCACAGGAGACAAAAAGTTAATTTTTCTCCTCTCAGATAGCGATGTTATGGGTGAGGATAAAAATGGAAAACATGAAACGCTTAAACCTGTTCTGAACCTGATTAATCTTGGCTTCTAATTAGCCCCACCAGATTTTTCACTAGTGGGGTTACAATCAATATCAAAAGAGGTTATCGGGCTAGCTTTGTCCGCCAAGCGTCAGCTTATTTTGCGGCAGCTAGCTTTTTCTTGAGAGTTGACGTTGCACCTAAAGCACCGAATGTGAGTAGACCCAAAATAGAAGCAGGTTCGGGGACGCTTTTGGTCGTAGCAATCAAAGTACCGCCATAATCTAACTCGACAAATTCGCCGGGTTCTTCAGC
>JAIUYC010000984.1 GCA_020216575.1 Coleofasciculus sp. S288
GGTCCCTAGGGTTGACGATACCAGTTGGCTATCTGTGGCGTCAAAGCAAAATCCTCTCTATTTGGCGATCGCTACTGCTGAACTTTTCGAGCGAAAGAGCTCGTCGCTCTTTCGCCTAAATCCCCAACAGCAAAAGCGTTTGCGCCATTACCTGTCCCTCGTCCTGTCTGGAACTTATCAAACATTCAAGGAACCTATAGTTGTGAAACTCTGACATTTCAAGGGATGGGGTTTCATCCCCAATCCGCATCCATAACCCGTTTTATCTTTTAATTCCCTCCGTCGGCAACGCTGACGCTCCTAATATCGCTACCGCTGCGCTATCGCGAACGGCAACCCCTACGGGGAACGGCAAGTCGCTGGGCATCTCTGTTCAAAAGAGGGGCAATCGTAGCAGATTTGGTATCAACCCTGTAATAACGCTTAAAAAGTATATAGATATAGACTTTTGTCTTTGCATTGAAGTCTGAATAAATGGTTTTTTCAATCAACACTCATAATTGATGAAGCATTTTTATTTTTTCTTTATAAAGCCCTCAGTAGAACTACAGGCTGGTTATCCCGAACCCATACAAAACCTTTAAAAAAGAGGGGAGAAAATTAAAGAGTTTGTGAAGTAGCAGGAATTGTACTAGCTTTCTCGGTAAAAAAGCTCAATATTATGTGCAAAGGAATAAATGAAATTACTGATGACTTTTAATTAATCAGCTAGTTGCAAACCGTGATTACTCTATCCAATCTACCAACTTCACTCTCGATTGATTCTCTGGTTCTGAGTAACGCGATCCGCGAACACATCTCTCAGGAACAGGAGCATCCCTCTACCACAAGCAAATTTAAACGCTTGATTGATATACTTGGAGCCTTGGTAGGGTTAGCCCTTACTGCCATCATTGCAATTCCAATTGCGATCGCGATCCAACTAGATAATCCAGGCCCGATATTCTACAGCCAAATTCGCTGTGGTCTGAACGGTAAAACCTTTCGCATGTGGAAATTTCGCTCTATGATTGCAGACGCCGATCGGTTGCAACATTTGGTGAACAATCAGGCTAAAGGGAATATCTTCAAGAATAAAAACGATCCTCGCGTCACTCGCGTTGGTAAGTTTTTACGTCGCACGAGCTTGGACGAATTGCCTCAATTCTGGAATGTCCTCAAAGGCGACATGAGCTTAGTCGGCACTCGCCCTCCAACGATTAATGAGGTGATGAATTACAACAAGCATCACTGGAAACGGCTGCATGTCAAGCCTGGACTTACAGGAGAGTGGCAAGCTAATGGACGCTCGGCAGTTACAGATTTTGAGGATATCGTTGAAATGGATATTACCTATCAGGAAAAGTGGTCTATTGCTTACGATATCGAGTTGATTGTGAAAACTATCTGGACAGTTATGAATAAGCAAGGCGCTTTTTAAGGAGTGCAATCGGTTTTTAACTGAAGTTAACTTAATTAAATCGTTTCAAACCGAGCGCTAGAGAAGTCAAAAATATCCGTTTCAATGACTCACCTCAAATCTCTTTTAACTAACGAGCCATGCGCCTATAAGATTTTAACGTTTGCTCAAGCGGAAATAAGCCATGAGAGCTATATGGGACAGAATTGAAAATTGGCTCGGAGTGAATGCATCAAAGGTATTGGAAGGTTTACAACCAGGAGCAACCCAAGAAGAAATTCAACAAGTAGAAGATTTTTTCAATGTTCAGCTCCCTGAGGATGTTCAGGAATCGTATCGCATCCATAATGGGCAGTATCAGGGAGCGTATAGTCTTTTCCCACATGTTGAATTTCTATCCCTCAACGCCATGATTGAGCGATGGAAAATATGGTGGAGTGTGGGCAATGAAGGGTTTGAATATAGAGAATGGGATATAGATAAAGGGGTTTGGAGAGGATGGTGTCATCCAAAATGGATTCCTCTAACCTATGAAAGTAACGGAACGTGTCAATGTCTAGACCTAGCTCCAGAACCAGGGGGTAAAGTAGGTCAAATTATTATCATCGAGTGGCAAGAACCGACCAGAGCTATAGTTGCTCCTAACTTTAAGACTTGGCTAACTGAGTTTGCTACTGAACTGGAGTATGGAGAATATGTGTTCTCTGAAAATGGGTATGGACTAGTAGACAGAGCTGACTTGGTGATTCTCGAAGGCTAGTACCACTGCCTTGGAAGTCACGCATCAAAAGTCAAAAGTCAAAAGTTTTATCTTGCAAGTATTCTTCTCTCCAATAAAGATTTATAAAGATTAACTTATGTCACCTCACCATAAACCTGTTGTAATTCTTGGTGCTGGACTTCAAGGTTCTTGTATTGCTCTTGAGTTAGCCCAAAAAGGCATTAAGGTTATTCTTCTCGATCAAGACGAAATCCCAATGAACCGAGCGAGTCTTCGGAATGAGGGGAAAGTTCATTTGGGATTAGTCTACGCCAACGACCGCACCCTTGCCACCGCTACATTGGTACTTCAAGGAGCCTTACATTTTCATTATCTGCTAGCAAAGTGGCTTGGCTCAGCTATCGAGCGGCTTAGCTGCTCAACTCCTTTCAATTATCTAGTTGCCAACGACTCACTACTCGCCGATGACGAACTTGCTAATCACTACTGTGCAATTGAATCAGAGTATCATCAATATCTTGCTCAACATCCCCAATTAAATTATTTAGGTAAGCAACCAGAGCAGCTTTATCGCCCCCTCACTCCAAAGGAACTTGCAATCCATTTCCAAATGTCGTGTTTCCAAGCTGGGTTTCAAACGGCAGAAGTTTCCGTTGATACAGACCAATTAGCGATTCTGATTCGTCAAGCAATTGACCGATCACCAAATATCGAATTTTTACCCTCTCGACGGGTTAAAGCAGTAGAACGG
>JAIUYC010000008.1 GCA_020216575.1 Coleofasciculus sp. S288
GACGCGGGAACGGGTGCATCAAATTGTGAAAGCTGCTGGTAAACGAGCTGGAATCAAGGGCAAAGTTTCACCCCACTGGTTGCGCCACGCCCACGCTTCTCATGCTTTAGAACGGGGTGCAAAAATCCATCTAGTCGCTGAAACATTAGGGCATTCCAGCGTCGCTGTTACCAGTCGCTACCTCCATGCCCGTCCGGAAGATAGTTCCAGTTTGTACTTGCCGGGATAGTGAACCTCCCTATTACTGTCACAGAAGAACTCTTTCCATAACCTATTTTCCCAGACAACAGCCCACCCGGCTCTAACACAGGCAGACATCCTGGGTGCTACCAACTTCCACGAAGCGGCTGACCTAGATGCCAAAATGGGAACGCTAGTCTTGGTGAGCGCAACTCAAAGCGACAACGTTGTCGTTTTTATCCACCTCACGTTTGGCTGTCACTGCCAGTTAATACGTTGCAAAAAAAATAGAGAGTCACGCTTCGCGGCTCTCTCAATCATCAGGGTGCATCTAATAGTCTTATTATTACGCTTAGGGGGTGAGGTGTGTCACCCCTCATTTGATGAAGAGTTGATAAAATGTGAGTGTGCGATCGGTTCATCCACCTGTTTAGGATAGAGCGATCGCTCCCCTCTTTCACTTGTAAGTGTGAAGATTTGCGAGGGGCTGGTGAGGGCTTAATCGCTGCTCTGAACAAGAGTGCCAATCTCTCCAACTGTCCTAGCAAGGCTCAAGTCTCCACCACTCTCAATCCAGGTTTTTAACCACAACTGGGTAGACTTTCAAGGAAACTGGTCACGACAAGCCCTATTGCAACACGGATTTCGGCAAAACTCAGGTTAATCGAAGCACTGTTGCAAAAGGACTTATGAACGACACCAGTGAAATTGCTAAAACCGAACGCTCTCGCTCACGATTGGCGGCAGCGATGCAATTTGTTCCTGCCGCACTCGTCATCCTCCGCTTTTTCATGGGAGTGTTACTACTACTCAATGCGATCGATGGCAAGACAGATGCCTGGTTCATTGTTGGGTTTGTGACAGCGTTTCTCTCAGATATCTTTGATGGAGTCATCGCACGTCGTCTCAGTGTTAGTACAGCTTCCCTGAGAAGGGCTGATAGTTGGGCTGATGTCTGCCTGTATGTTTGCGTTGGAGTCAGTGCCTTTTTGGTGCATCCTGATGTGATTATTGCCTTCTCTATCGGGTTGTGTGCGGTAGTGGGTATTCAATTGATTTGGTGGGTCGTGAATTTAGCCAAATACGGTCAACCCGCCAGCTATCATACGTATTCAGCCAAAACCTGGGGAGTCAGTCTGTTTGTTGCCACGATCGCTCTGTTCGGTTTTGGTTATGGTGGATTGACGTTGAGTGTTGCGATCGCAATGGGCATTATTCACACGGTGGAAGAAATTGCGATGACGTTAATCCTTCCTCAGTGGACTCATGATGTATTGAGTATTGTACATGCACTGAGACTGCGCCAATCTTACTGAAGAGAAGGCGATGCTGCTGAGTATCTGCTACTTGATAGCACCTTGTACTATAGTATCCGTGGTCAAAACATCCAGCCCATGATACTAGAGGTTGCCATCCTTGATGTTAAGCCCAGTCTGGTTAATGAGTTTGAAACGGCTTTTCAAACAGCTTCAACCATCATTGCCTCGATGCCAGGGTACATCTCTCATGAACTCCAACGTTGCTTAGAAACTACGAACCGCTATATTCTACTTGTGCGCTGGCATTCGTTAGAAGATCACACCATTGGGTTTCGACAATCGCCAGAGTACCAACAGTGGCGTTCGTTGTTGCATCACTTCTATGACCCGTTCCCAACAGTGGAACACTATGAGGTCGTTGCTTTTGGCTAACCATCTACCCGACGAATTGGAATTTGGATTTCACTGCGCTTGGCAGGTTCGGGGACATAGGGAGCATCGTAGAAGAAGCGGCGAGGTGAACCGACGACAGTCCACTCCGGGTGCTGCGCTAACCACTCCCGTAAGCGCTCTATGTTCTTTTGGTAGCTGGAGTAATCGTAACTGCCTTTTAGCCCAAGGCTGATGACTGTCATGGGTGCAATGTCTTCTACCTGAATGTTTTGTGCAATCTGTTGAGGGTAGATGTCAGTGCTGCGGTAGAGGAATGAAACAAGCGCTTCACCCCGTTCATCGGGTGCGCCCATCTCACTGGCTTCCAGAGTGCTAGCTGGATAACGGGTTTCTACCGGAGCCGTCATGGAGATATTGTTAGAGCTGATGTGGCGGTAGAGAGGGTCAAATGCTCTGTTTGCTGCCATTGACAGTTCTCCTGAGTAGCGAACTGTGGCAGAACGGTATGCGGGATATTGTTTGACTTCAATTTGCCCTTCTGGTGTTGGAGGGGGAAATCCTTCTGGCAAGGGAGCAGCAGTAGCACTGTAGGCGAAAAATGCGATCGCTACCACTGCTAGGATTCCTACGGGTAATAGTATGTTCTCTAGCTTCACAGGAACCTCAAAATTCATCCTATTCTAAGTCTGGCAGTTTTTCACGGGGGCAGGCGTTTACCTTCCTGGCACAGCGCAATCATGCGATCGCAATTCTCTCGATACAGCACTTCTTCGCTCACTCAAATTTTGGTGGATGTTCCCCTACCTTCACCCACATCCGACGCACCCGAATCAACTGGGGACGATTCATCTTCAATGCAGTAATCGTTGCTCGACCAATAGGTGTCAATCCTACTAACTCTGTCCCATCCTCACTCCACGTAAAATGCTCCTCCCACACTTGATGATGGGGATGAAACAAAGGAACTGTCTGCTGGGTAATGGGGTCTAGTGCTGTTTGCAGAGTAGCTTTGTAGCGATTACAGGTAGGACAGGAGAGGCAGAGATTCTGGAAAATTGTCTCTCCACCAGCCGAACGGGGGAGAATGTGTTCAAATTCAAAAATTGCAACCGTCAGAGCTTCAGCCGTGCGGCAATAGGCGCAGCAATCCCTAAAATGGGTACGAATTTGTCGCTGTAACTCAGCAGGAATATAAGCGCTCACGCCACCGTTGCCACTGTTTCTAGGCAGTGCAGAGTATATCTAGCTCTGGTTTTGAGGATTGTTAGTTGATCGACTTGTGCTAGGAGACGGTCTAGATTTGCAACTTCGTCGGCAGAGAGTTGAGATTGTGCATTTTGAACTAGCAAATCGTTCAATTGATTTTGTGCGGCGGGAGCGAGCAGACTATCGGCTAACGCTTGCAGCTCATCTCGGCTTAAGCCAATTAAGCATTCTTCATCTAGAGCTAATGGGTTCGCTAATCGATTGTAGGCTTCCAAATCTAACAAGACGCCAACTCGCTCCCCCTGCTCGTTGGTAATGTAACGCACTTGCTCAGACATGGGTTTTCTCTCTGTTGGTCTTTGGATTCATCGTAGCTTATGGGAGTGAGGGCGATCGCTTCTCGCACTGCTTCAGCTTTGGGAGAGTGGACTTTGAGGAGGATGGTGCGATCAAATAGGGACAATCAGGGCATCTTCTGGGCGGTAAGACATCCCCAGCTATGACAAGCCAGATTGAGCCTGATGCTAGCATAAAGCCAGCTACTGTGGGCATACTGTAGGCAATTCCTTGACAAGGTGACAAGATAGCGCAAAAGCCGTATCATTTGTTGAATTTACCAACAATAGATTTGTTTTAAAATCTTATGAATCAACCAATTCTTCGTTTTCTTGCTACTAAAAATTATAAAAATCTTTGTTTAGATAAACAGGTTAATCTAAATAAGCTCAATATATTTATAGGTTCAAACGGTTCAGGTAAGAGCAATTTTATCAGTTGCTTAAAATTTTTAAAAGATTGCCTGACTACTATTCCTGATGAAAGCAGGGGTGTCAGTAGTTTTGAGGATGCGGTTACCCAAATTGGTGGCAATAGGATTTTAGATGGTAATGTTGAGAGTCCTGCTATAGTAAGCATCTCATATTGTTTTTCAGAAATTTCCCAGACTGGTGATCCCAAAAAAGATAGTGGAATTTTTGTCTTAAATATCTATGTAGACAAAAAAACACGAGTTAGTATTGCAGAGGAATATTTATATAGTGGAGAAGATTTGCATGATTTAGGATTATCTTCACCTTTTTACTATTATAAGTTTCATAATAGGCAAGCTGGTAAAGGAGCTGTATCTGTATATGCTAATCCCGGTCAATATTCATCAACTCGTTTTGAACCTTTAGAAAATATCCCTATCAACTCCTTGGGTCTTGTTGCTATCCCTAGACTGCTTGAATCTAGCCAATTAACCCCTGAGAGTACACCGATTTATAAAATTAGAAGAGAGCTTGTAGACTCGATTTCAAAATGGCAATTTTACAATGCTAATAATATGGATTTAAATAAAATTAGAATAGCAGAACCACAAATAGGTAGAAGTGATATTTATCTGTCTTCATCTGGAGATAATTTACCGTTGGTTTTGGATAACTTAAACCAACAAAATATCGATTTTGAGGACAGTATTAATGAGGCGATGAAGTCAATATTACCAAAAACTCGTCGTCTTAGACCTATACGTTCTGGTCGTTTGTCTCTCACTATAGAATGGTATTTTGATGGTATAAGTGAACCTTTCTATCTGAATGAAATGTCGGATGGAACTGTTAGGATGCTGTGTTGGGCTACTATATTAAATTCTCCACTTTGTCCTTCATTGCTAGTTATTGATGAACCCGAATTAGGATTGCACGTATCATGGATGCCAATTTTAGCTGAATGGATAAAACAGGCTGCGGCAAAAATCCAAGTAATTGTTACTACACATAGCCCTGACCTTTTGGATCATTTTACGGATTGCTTAGAGAATGTTCTTTGTTTTTCTTCAGAAAATAGAACACACTTCTCCATCAAACCTCTTTCAAAACAAATGCTGGCTCAAAAACTTGAAGAGGGATGGCAATTAGGTGACCTATACCGTGTTGGCGATCCAAGTATTGGAGGTTGGCCGTGGTAGTGTGGGTTTTCGCTGGAGGTGGTGAAGCTGAAGTTGCAGGATTAATTCCTTTTCTAGAAAAAATTTTTCCTGGGTGTATATTTACACGAAAAACACCACCCATTCAAAAACCAGGTCCCAAGTATAATAAGGCAATCGGTTATGGAAGAACAGGTAAGAGCTTAATTGAGCAAATTAAGGAGGAATTACGGATTGCCTTAAGGAATGAACCAAATATATGCAACCTTATTTTAGTATTTGATGATTTGGATTGTCGCGATCCCGTAAAACAAAGACAGAAAATATTGCAAGAACTCTCTCAAATACCAGAATGTGCTGAGATTGATAAATTTGTTGGGTTTGCTGCACCTGAACTTGAAGCTTGGATTATTGCTGATTGGAATAATTCGCTGGCTAAAAATTCAGCTTTTCGAGGCAGACATCAGCATATGCGTTGGTGGCTGAGTACACAAAAGCATCTTCCTTTTGATGATCCAGAATCATTTAGTGAGTACGATGAAGAAAGAGATTGTTGTCGGGTGAAACTCTCAGATGCACTAATTGAATCCACTGAAAAAGGTGAAACTAACTGCGATAAGCCACGTTTTAATAAAAGATTGCATACCCCTTTGTTGTTGAGAGAAATCAATCCCAATGAAGTACAACGAAAATGTCCTTTGTTTCGCGAAATGTATAACTATCTTAATGATTTTTGTAGTTCTTTATAAGTAAAAGGGTGTGGTCAAAACCTATTTCGGTAGGCTGTAACCTCACATCTTGCACCAAGCCCTCAAACTAGAAGTCTGGGGAACCATACAAACCAAGTCCGCCTGGTATTGTTCTTACCAACAGCGATCGGAAAACAGACCGTAAGTCCGCCAGGATGTTCTCAGTCCGTCGCGTAGATAGGTCAATTCTGACGATGTCATGAAAGTAGTTGTATGGAGGAGGATGCGATCGCAAAAAGCACAACAACAGGAAAAATAAGTAGGATAACCCAGACAGGTATCACCAACAGACCGCAAATCAGTCCGCAAAGGCAAAAAGCTTGAGCGTTGAACGGTCATCTCAAAAGCCTGCGACAACGAAGAGAATAGAGAGCCATGAGCTCGGATACCAGGAAGTGTAGGCGACCGCAGGAAAACTGATGCCGTCAATGGGTAAATCCGATTATGGAGGTCAAGTATAATGTCATTCCTAGCTGTGGGAGTTGATATAGCCAAGGCGACTTTTACTGCCGCTGTCTGGGTTGAGGGCAAGGGGCAGGCTCTCGGAGAGTTTGCTAATGCCGAAGCTGGATTTGTCGAATTAGCTGAACGCTTGAAAGCTTTTAGCCGAGCGAATCAGACAAGTGAAATTCATCTGGTCATGGAACCAACAGGTGGCTATGAATTAGCCTTTGCCTGGTTTGGTTATCAGCAAGGCTGGAAGGTCAGCTTGCCTAATCCCAAGTACGTGCGTGACTGGGCTAAAGGGCTTGGACAAAGAGCTAAGACTGACAAGCAAGACGCACTGTTGCTAGCCCGGTTTGCGGCTGAACGCCAACTCAAAGCATGGCAACCATTACCCCATGAGGTCAGCGAACTCGAATGTCTGCTCGAACGCCAACGTGACTTGGAACAGTTGTTGGGGCAAGAGCGAAACCGGTGGGAATCGCTGCAAAATCGCCCTGGAATTGCTAAGAGCGTTGTCAACAACGTTGAACATGTAATTCGTACCTTAGAGGAGGCACTCGCCCAAATACAGCAGGAGATTGAATCACATCTAAAGCAATACACACATCTGCACGCAGATGCCAAACGACTTCGAGAGGTTCCAGGCATTGGAGCCAAGAATGTGTTACCAATCCTGGTACTGTTATACCGCTGGCATAGCTTAACGGCCGGGCAAGGCACAGCCAAAGGCTTGACGGCTTATGTGGGTATTGATCCTCAAACCTATGAAAGTGGCACATCAGTGCGACGAACTGCCACAATTTCCCGGTTTGGCAATCCCCGGATACGCCAATTGTTATACATGGGCGCCTTAGGCAGCAGCCGTGGCAACAATTGTTTACGCCAGTTCTACCTGCGTCTTGTGGAACGCGGCAAAGCCAAGAAGTTGGCTCTGCTGGCTGCGGCTCGCAAGATTTTGGTTTGGGCTTGGGCTGTTTTCCGTCAACAAACTAACTTCGATCCCTCTCGTATCAACAAGGAATTGGCTCAAGCTTGTTGACACCGAATGAGAGAATCTTCGCGGACTAACCGAAAATTAAGGGATTTCCTAACCTGCGTAGGCAGGTTTTGTTTGTATAGCTGCGGTTTTAACCGCCAGGTGCAAGATATAAGTAACCCAACTTTAGCAGAGCATCGCGGAACTTAGTTTCGGAGACCGTTGGCACAACCAAACAGCGATCGCCTTAAGCGCCTCTGTATGAGGAAGGATGCTGACGAGGTAGCCACGTCTTTAAAGTAAAAAAAGTAACACACGCTCACCACTCATGCCAGAAGGACCAGAAGTCAGACGGTTTGCCGATGCCTTAAATCAGGCACTTGGGGGCAAACCCAACGTGTCACTCTTGGCACGGACAAAGACAGCAAAAGCTTGGGAAAAAGAGCATCCAGGTGTTTTACTCAACAAGCGTATCGAACGAGTGCGCTCGCATGGCAAGCACCTAGTTGGCTTAATTGAAGGAAATTACTACTTCCACTCCCACCTAATGATGTGGGGAAGCTGGGCAGTTTTAGACAATCCACCCCAAGAAATAGATCGTCGCGAGCGATCGCGTATTATCGTACCCGATGCCTGTGCCATCCTCTACTCTGCACCAATTTTCGATTTAGGTACAGGCAATCCTTTTGAAATCGTCGAAAACTTACGCACTCTCGGTACAGATATCCTACCCTATCCAGACGAACAGCCCTTCGATGCATCTGACTTCCTACAAAAGCTGCTGACACCCGAAAATAGCAATCGCACCATTGGTGCTGCCTTACTCGATCAACAGATTGTCGCCGGAATTGGTAACTACCTGAGAGCCGAAATTCTATTTGATTGTCGCCTCGATCCGTGGCGAAAAATTGCCGATTTGACAGCATCGGAACTAGAACGCCTAATTCATTCAATTCCCTTAATGGCTCAACGCGCTTACACAACAGGCGGATTCACCGTATCCGATGAAGCGCGTACACGTCTTATTAATGACCCCTCCCTCGTCTACACACCTGGAAGCGAGTACGGCACAAGGCACTACGTTTTTCGCCGCACCAACCTGCCTTGTTTAGAATGTAGCAGCACAATTCGCCAACTTCGTCAAGTTACAAAAGCGGATGAAGAAGGAGAGAAAACCCGAATAATTTACTTTTGTCCTACCTGCCAGGGGACGAACGTAGAGCTGAAAAAATCAAAAAGCAAGCGAAAAGGTGTTGCCACAGGGGAGAAAATTATCGAGGTTCAGGCATGACTAAAAACCCCAAATTGACACGCCAAAACGTCGAAATTGAAATTAACTTTAATCAAAATTCCGAGTTAAATCCTGGAGCCTTGATTGATTTTGCTGACGTAGCCGAACAAGTTGGAGCAACAACAAAGCGTTTAACAAAAGCCTCCTTACTGGGTAGCTATTTTACCTCACTAGGGGATAACGACTTAGTGCTGGCAGCACGATACTTTTCCGGTTATATATTTCCCTTACGAGACCAGCGTACTATTAATATAGGTGGAGCCGCTTTGCTAACAGCGATCACCGCCGTAAGCGAACAAGAAAAATCAGCCCTTCAAGAACGATTAGTCAAAAGAGGCGACCTCGGTGACGTAACGGAGGAAGCGTTTATCAATCATCCCCAACGTTCACAGCATCAACCCATTCTCACACTTTCTTCCTTATCCAACCAACTCGAACAATTAGCAGCGACAACAGGAACCAAACGCAAAACCAAACGGGTTATAGAGTTGTTGAAAATGGCAACACCTCTGGAAGCCAAGTATATCGTCAAGCTGTTAGCAGGCGATTTGCGGATTGGACTCAAAGAAGGTGCTGTTGAAGATGCTCTAGCCCGTCTTTTTCAAACCGATATCTCCAAGGTTCAGTGGGTCAATATGCTAATCGGGGATATTGGCGAAACTGCCTTACTAGCAAGGCTTAAGAAACTTGACGAAGCACGGATGCGGCTATTTCACCCGATTAAATTTATGTTGGCAACTCCCGCCGACGATTTAACGGAAGTCGCCAAACAAATGCCTGCTGGATTTGCGGTTGAAGACAAGTATGATGGGATTCGCGCCCAAATTCATATTGCCTCTTACTTAGACGAAGACAACTCAATTCTCCACGGCACGGTTCGTAACAGTAAGCGTGTTGCTATTTTCTCCCGGACACTCGATGAAATTACCTCCAGTTTTCCCGATTTAATCGAACCGCTTGCCGCTATCAACTTAACCTCAAAAGATAGCGATGAAGCAGCGGATTTAATTTTAGATGGAGAAATTGTCCCCATCCAAGGGGAACGCATCCTCCCCTTTCAAGAACTGCAAAAGCGACTGGGACGTAAGAAAGTTTCAGACGAATTACTTGCCGCTGTTCCTGTTGCTTTCATTGCTTACGATATCTTGTATGCGTTTGGGCGAGTTCTGATTAACGAACCCTTTGCCAAACGGCGAAGTCTTCTTGAATCACTTCACCTCGACGCAATAAGAGTGCGCGGAGGACTTTCCCAACAAGTCAGCGATATTTCCACCTTAGATGCAGAATTTACCGCTGCAAGAGCAAGAGGAAATGAAGGCTTGATGGTAAAAGATTTGAATTCAACCTACAAACCCGGTAGAAGGGGACGCGATTGGTTGAAAATTAAACGTGCAATGGCAACCCTGGATGTTGTTGTCACAGCCGCCGAGGTGGGAAATGGCAAACGGCATCGTTTCCTTTCTGACTATACCTTTGCCGTCCGCCAGAGCGAAACCGAGCCAACGCTGTTAAATATCGGTAAGGCATATTCAGGGTTAACGGATGCCCAAGTGGCTGAACTTTCCGACTGGTTTCGCGCTCACACGTTGCAAGAATTGGCACATGGTAAGGTGTGTATCGTGGAACCGCGCATTGTCCTGGAAGTGACGTTTGACCGCGTGCAAGCATCTTCGCGACACAATAGTGGTTATGCACTGCGGTTTCCTCGCATTGTGCGCGTGCGAAATGATAAACCTCCAGAAGAAATTGACACCCTGGAGACGGTGCGCCGTTTGGCTGCAACTCTGGCTTCTGAACCAACAATGGAGGTGGCCCAAGCATTTGTTGATTCTGCCGCACCATTGGAGAATGCCTCAACTTCCCTTAGCCAGGAGAGCAATCAGGTATCTGATGTTGTTGAGTTAGAAAACGATACTAATCAGACACCAACGCTAGAAGCAGCGCGTGATACGTTTAAGGCTTTTGTCGATCGCATTCAACCAGATAAGTCTGTCGTCGTACTGCACGACTCGGATGCTGATGGCGTGACGGCGGGAGTTGTCTTGCAGTTGGCGTTATCACGCGCTGGGTTTGAGAATGTGAAGCTGGTTGCACCGAATCGCAATCGCAATGCATGGACTCCTGCAAACCGAGAACGAGTCATTACTGCTGCACCTGATAGTTTATTCGTTCTCGATTTGGGTAGTCAATCGGAACCAGTCATTGCAGGCGTTCCCACCTGCTTTATCGATCACCATCGTCCTGAAGGGATTCCGCCCGGTGATACTCTGATTAGTGCTTACACTTGGGAACCCATTCCTAATACTTCACTGCTGGTTTGGGAGTTGTGTTCGTCACTAACGGATGTATCGGATTTAGACTGGATTGCTGCGATTGGTACAGTTAGCGATTTAGGTGAAAAAGCTCCGTTTGAGGTGCTGGCAGTGGCTAAAAGTCGGTACACTGCCAAGTATTTAAAAGAAGCCTCTGCTCTAATTAACGCGGCACGGCGGGCTTCCCAGTACAATCCAGAAGTAGCAGTAAGGGCATTGCTGAGTCATGATAGTCCGCGATCGCTAGTTAACTCAGACACAGAAGACGTTGAACAATTACGACTGGCGCGGAAAGAAGTGCAGGCAGCGATGGAACAAGCCAAGAAAGCTGCACCTGTCTTTTCTGGAAATGTCGCCTTGGTGCAGATTAACTCACCTTGTCAAATCCACCCACTGATTGCCCAAAGCTGGCGCACTCGATTGCCCAAGTATATTGTCATGGTTGCGAATGAGGGATATATTCCTGGGCGAGTCAACTTCAGCGTGAGAACTGCGTCGGGAATCAATGTGCTGGACTTTTTAAAAAATGTGGATTTGTCACCCGGAGAGGGAAGCTACGGTCACGGACATGATAGTGCATCTGGGGGCAGCTTGCCTGTTGAGCGATGGCATGAGTTGCTAACTATCCCTTGGGTTTGAGACTAAAAAGGATGATTAACCAGAGAGAGCGTGAGAGAAAGAGCGATCACTCTAACTTAATGCAAGCGGCTGCGGCAATTCTATAGCCTTTTATTAGATATGTGCAAAAATTTTATCACCGTTGCTGAATCAATACTCGTAATGAAAACCAAGCAACGGCAGCAAGGGGAAGCGTCACACTGATACCAATAGCAGCCCCTTTCAATCGTTGTATCCAGAGCTGATTCGTTTTAATACCAAAGACTATCACGACAGTGTTTGTCCATTCTTCTACTTGATTAGAGGAACTGGTAGGAACCAGGAACATAATCAAAGTGAAAAGCGCCATAAACAACGTTAAAAATGCCGCTCCACCACCAACAACTACCAGAATGACTTTTTTGAGTAAAAGCAGTTTTTCTTCCATAGCTGCTCATCCTCTTATCCAAACTCCTTGCCAGAACCCATCAGGAACTCTTCTGATTTTGAGAGCGAAATCGTCCAGAAACGAAGTCGCGTTGTTTGATATGTTTGGTTTTGCGCCCAGTTACGCGCTCGCGCCACATCTTGAAACTTGACGCTTTCATTTCTCGCCGCATTAGAGCAATGACTTGTTTTTCCTGAAGACCAAACTGTTGTTCAATTGCCTCAAAGGGGGTGCGGTCTTCCCACGCCATCTCAATAATGCGATCGATGATTTCAGAATCGAGGTCGGGGAGATTCATTGCAGTGGAGTCAGAAATACTGTTAAGTACATACTCATAGCCTAACGTATCGAATTCAGGAGTCCGAGAGAGCCTTCCCGTGTAACATCATCTTTTTGGGCTATCTGGCGATGCGAACCTATCCTCTCCAGTAGCAGGGTTTACGATTAGGCTTGGAGGCTACCCGTCTTCCACTAGGAGATACTATATGGACGAGAATGAACAACGGTTGTTCGATTCATGGAAGAACAATGCTTCCTCCTGGACACGGGCAATTCGTAATCAGCAAATTGAAAGCCGGGTTCTTGTCACAAACTCAGCCATATTGGAAACAGTAATTGAGCTTAACCCGAAAACATTCTTGGATGTGGGATGCGGTGAAGGGTGGTTATGTCGTGAACTCTTTTCCAAGGGAATTGATGGGTGGGGAGTCGATGCCTCTGGGGAACTTATTGAGGCAGCGCGGCAGGAGGGTGATACGAGATTTCTTGTATCTTTATATTCCGACCTAACTTCGCATAAATTCGGTGATACAGTTCATTTTTCTTGCCTTATTTGTAACTTCTCGATTCTTGGACAACGCGATGTTGCTTACATTGCCTCTGCTGGTCATAGTCTGTTAAAAAAGCAAGGCAAAATCATCGTCCAAACACTTCACCCGATAATCGCCTGTGGCGATGCTGCCTACACTTCAGGATGGCGGGAGACTGCATGGCATTTAATCGGAAATGAGACGTTTCATCCTGCTCCCTGGTACTTCCGAACCGTTGAATCATGGATAGAGGAGTTCCATGCCCGGAATTACCGATTACTGAAATTACGAGAGCCGTGCCATCTAGTAACCAACAAACCTATCTCAATTATTTTTGTTTTTGAGCAACAGTAATGTCGTTAAAACTGCGAGCTACTCCCATTAGAGAGCTTTCAATATTAGTCAGATATGTATATCTTGCACTCGCCATAATCCTAAGCTCTTATCTTGGAATTGACCGCCGCCCTCACTGCATTGCTCATTGAGAAGTTGTAACGGTTTGGGGAAGTTAAATGGCGGCTTCTCAAGGTTTAGTAAGCGCCAATCACCCGTTGTAATATCCTCATTTTCCTCACAGTCGGGAAAAGTAGTTGTAAGCAGGTAAGCGATACCACTTCTTTTGATATTATCGAGAGTGCGGTAGATATCTGCAAAAGAAAAATGCACGAGGCAATCTCGGCATAACAAAACCTTTGCTGTCGGTAGCGGCTCGACGGTCAAGTCCAGTGTTATAAACTTACGATGCTGGCTGCCGTACCGTTTTTGATTTTCAGCAATCAGCTCGGTGATCATGTCTGCACCGATATAGAGTGAAACGGGTAAGTTTACGAACTGCATCCAACTGAAGTCTCCGCAAGGCACATCGAGTAACACATCTACCTGTAATGCCTCCAGCAAAGTTGGAAGTTCAACCTCAAGTTGTTGGACTTGGTTTCTACTCGCGCCTTCACCTGAGACGGAATCTGTCCCTCTCCAATGGTTAGTTTCATAGATATGGCGGAAGGTATCGCCCAGCGAAAAGGTTATGCCTTTACTTGCCCGTTTCTCGAAGTAGTAAGGGTCGAACGGGACGTTATCTCGCCGCTTATTCATCTCTACAAACTAAGAAGTTTTCAAAAGGAAGAGCGCTGTGCGAGCAGCTACGAGTAAAGCCGTAGGCGATCGCTCATCCTAAAATTTACCAGAACAATATTTCCCAGCTACTCGCAGCACAGCTGCCAAACTTTTTTCCACATCAGCATCCGTTGTTGCCCAAGACGAAACACTAATTCGCATCGCCGTCTGCCCTTGCCAAACCGTACTGCCACACCAACAAGTCCCCTCGGCTTGAATATCAGCAATCACCCGATGAGTCGTTTCTGCATCCCCAAAAGACACTAAGACTTGATTCAACACCACATCATTGAGAATCGGGTAACCAGCCGCTTTCAACTCCTTGG
>JAIUYC010000985.1 GCA_020216575.1 Coleofasciculus sp. S288
ATTCCGGGTAGAGCTACGTTAAAATCCAGGCATTTTTAGGACGTTTTATCAATTGATCAGAATCTGAAACTGTTTTGTAAACTCACTCGATTAGCGTGTTATGACTGCTCCTTTCAAGAGTCCTCTCGCAGATTATTTAAAACTTGTCATACCTTACGCTTCTGCTGATATTATTTCCCCAGAAACATGGTTACATATCAGTACTCTAGCTAGGGTTTTACCAAGTGCTATTACCTCTTTTTTTGGTTTCGAGTGTCGCTTAGGAATCGAGGAAGCTCACGCCGATTTTTTAATCTGTGCTGATGCATTGGATGCAGGCCGTAAAATTTTAGCGGGTGATAATTATCCGATTAAGTTACCAAGCTTCCTGATGGAAAATCCTATTTGGATTAACCTCTGTAACTTTAGTAACTCTTGGGCGACACCGACCTCTCCTTTATACGAAAATGTGCGGAATGTTTGGCTGGAGTTTGATATTGATGGACCTCCAACTGCCATCCCTATTCCTAGTTGTTTTTTTGGACCCGAACCAATTTACTCTGCAACGTCAACCTCCAATCGCTCTTCCTATGAATGGGTGACTCAAACGGCTTTAAAGCTTCTCCTAAACAAAGACTTGCCCTCCCAATTGGAGCAAAACCTGTTTAACTGCTTTGACCGCTTACCTAACGAAGCATATGTCTTTCAAATTGGTGTCATGCTGGCTAGGAGTTCGGATTTAGTTAGAATTTGTATCCGCGACATTTCCCCAGACCAGCTGTTAGAGTACCTCACTCAGATTAATTGGATGGGTTCGACTAGCGAACTCAAGGTCTATCTGACTCAGCTATCCAGATTAACAGACCGAATTGACTTAGACATTGATGTAGGTGAAGTTATCCGGCCGAAGATTGGATTGGAGTGTTATTTTAATAAACAACCTAAATTTGAACCTCGCTGGCAGTCATTTCTCGACTATTTAGTAGCAATGGATCTGTGTCTTCCCAAGAAACGAGAAGCCCTCTTAGCCTATCCAGGATACACGCGAGAACGGTCTAAAAAGGAAGCAGACTTATGGCCTGACCATCTCCTAAAACTATCAAGATTTTTAGGCTCGAAGTATGAACGAATCTTTTTCCGAAGAGTGCATCATGTAAAAGTCGTCTACCAATTCGATAAACTCCTAGAAGCCAAGGCATATCTTTCAGGCAGTCATGCATTGATACATCCCGAGTTGCTCAGTCAATTGAAAGATTTTAATGAGAATCAATTGAAAGAGTTTAGTCAGAAAGTTCAAGACGCTAACGTCTAATTCGACAACTTTAGAGTAACGAATGAAATCAGACAGTCAGGGTAGAAAAAACGCAAATTTTTAAGCGGTAAGTTTTCTAGAAGATAAGTTGAGAACATAAACATGGTTAGGTCAACTGTTGGCAAGTCTTTATTTAATCTGATTGAACTGGATGTCACCGAACTCGATCGCTATCCCGATGGTATTGGGGATATCTACGAGCGCAAAATCGACGGGATGATTATCCATAATGTTTTCTCCCAGGAAGAGGTGTCCGGCGTCACCGCTCAGCTTTTGAGCAGCGAACCGCCCCTTCAGGGTAAGATGCTGAATAATGCTTATGTTTTTGGTCAGGCCTTAATTGTCTCCGACCCCGACCTTCGTCAGTATTTTGAGGAATCCGTTAATTTCCGTAGCGGTTGTCAAAAACTCTTCAGTGGAGCGAGAGATTTCGAGACTCGGGTGACAGACGTTCTCAGTACCGTGTCAGGCAGTCGGCCTGTTGAAGTACCAACCGTTCCCGGTGGTTACACTTACACGCCAGCTACCAGTCGAGTTTTAAGAGAGGGCCAATTCATTCCTCCACACTGCGGCAATCAGTTTCTTCACGGACTGCCTCAGTATTGGCATCTGTCAAAAATTGTCGAACTCGAAGACCAGCTGAGCTATTTTGTCATGCTTAACCCCCCTGAAGCTGGTGGTGAGCTGGTTCTTTACGATTTGGAGTGGGCGGATACCAAAGATGGCAAAGTGAAAGGGGGTCAATCGGTTGAATCAGTGATCGAGGACTACGAACAACTGCCCATCCAGTTACAGGCTGGCGATATGCTTCTCTTCGACGGAGGGCGGATTTGGCATCGCGTTAGCCCCGTGCAGGGAACTACGCCTCGCATCACAATCGGAGGATTTACTGCCTTCTCAAGGAAGCGCACGAAGGTCTACTACTGGAGTTGAAAACCCTATCATCAAGAGAGCCATCAAATGCTAGTGTCAGAAATTCTACACACGCTTCCTGCCCCCCTCGAATGGATGGTGCTGTTTAATTTGTCTGCCATTCGCCAACTGACTGATGATGTAACCGTCCGGAAGATGTACCATCTTCCTGAAGCGCTCGACTTGGAGCCTTACAGCCATGTTGTGCTGACCAGTCTCGCAAGGATTCTGGCTTTACGCCATGAGTCTAAACTGATTGAGCCTGTTTCTGGAACGGGTTGGTCTCGTGAACAAATTAAAACGTCCCTGTACGAGAGGTTTTCGAGTCAGCTGGCTCTCTTCCCCGTCGATGAAGCCGATTGCATCGGACTCGGCGAACAGTCTCCCTATCCACCGGTCTTACTTCATATCAAAATTAAATCGGGCTGTGGGGAAGCAACAGCTATCTTTGAGCGATCGCCTTCACTCACCCATTATGAACTGCTGCAAGCGGTGGGAGTCAAGTTCTTGGGGGGAGAGTCCAAAGACTCCTACTATCTAGCTCAGTTCCAAAACCGCCTGCCCGTTCATATCCATGCTGGGTTTTTGCCCCACTTCAGCCGCACAGCGCATTGCAACCTATTTTGCCTCCAGCACGGGCATATTGACTCGCGTT
>JAIUYC010000986.1 GCA_020216575.1 Coleofasciculus sp. S288
AATAGACTCCACGCGACCAAAGGTACCATCCGGTAAGCCAATGTAGTCATCGACCACAAAGGGACGGTCGAGATAAATAACAATGCCACCGAGTAACTGTTCCAGAGTCTTTTGCGCGGCAAAGGCAACAGCAAGTCCACCAATCCCTAAACTCGCGATTAAACCTAAAACATTAATTTGATGCGTTTGAGCAAACAGAATAATCGCAACGACAACAATAACTGCATTGGCAAGGAATTTAGAGAGAATTAGCAGTTCGCTATTGAGTCTGCGTCCGCTTTTAATCGCAGCATCTAGGAGATAAATCCCAAAAAACTCTTTAAAGAATCGAGAACCCAGCCAGCTTCCAGTAATGGCTAACGTTAAACTTACGAGTATTTCTATTAGTCTCAATTCATCCTTGTGCGACATTAAGAGCAATATAAGGTCAGCAACAAAGAGCGAAATAACAAACCATAACAGACCTTCGTAAGGCTTAACGATTTTTTGATAGACTTCTGTGACTTTGGGAGAAATAAGATGGCTGAACATTGAGCGCACCAATCGAGGCAGTGAAAGACTACCTATAAAGACGAGTATCGCTGCTAATCCCAGCAAAGCTAGTGGGAATATATCAATACTCCCAACCTCTGGAAGGGAATCAAGCATGGGAAGAGAAAACTCCAAACCAAACTACTACAGGATGTCTAAGTAGGTAAAGTGTGCCATAAAATACACTGATACCTTGCGTTTTCAGTTTATTACAAGTTTCTTTATGAGAAATACTACCTTTGGGGGAAGTACCAATCTCAGCTAGCGAGAAAGTGTTTTAGCGCTGACTTCGCCGTTGCCGATGAACCCCTTACCTCAAAAAATGCAGCCGCTATGTTAGCGCACAGATTTGAGAATAAAAAACTTAGTCAAAAATCACTGTTTTATAGCGTTTCAAGAGAGGCGTGAGGTACACCCTAATTGCATTTACTATGCCCTACGCCCTAAAACTAGCAACTCTGTGCCTCACTAGATTGAGAACCGCTATATATATATCAATTCTCTAAAATGCTGCTAGACATTAATCTCCGCGTCAGGAGCATCAGGAGCGTCCGGAGTGTCAATTATCTGTAGCAAACATTGAGGTAATCGATATTAGGCGCAAGCCTTCAACAGACTGAGTCTATGAACGAAGAATCTCCGCCCTAGAAGTGCGGAGAGTGTCAACATGATTGCATGACGCGCTTGGTCTACTTTCCTTGCGAGCCAAAAACCGCCTGTAAAATCATCGGCTGACCTTGATAGTGGTGATACTTATCTGCCCAAGCACGGACGATTTCATCCAGTTCTTGCATTGCAGGCTCAATTTGATCGGGCAGAATATCCAATTCTTCCAACAACCGCATTGCGATCGGTTTGCGGTCTGCCCAATCTTTCATCAACCGGACGTAGTGTGAGGTATCCTCAACCAAAGTATAGGTACGTTCTTCCCGATCCATTGGTGAGTAAGATGCACGGGTTAAAGCGTAGTACGGCAATCCCCAGGAGCAATCGATTGGCGTTACTGTTCCTGAAGCGATTAAGCGATGCTTGATGTCTTGGGCCATAGCTTTACTCAAGGGCTGGTGTTGCTCTTGTGGCAACTCTTCCTGAGACCGAGCGTACAAGAGTTCTAGTAGCTCCAACAACTGAGGGGAATTAAGCAGTTGAGCATCCAGTAGGGTATTAGGCAGCTTGTTCTCAATTTGTCGCTTTTGCTCTAAGGTGAGACTCGTATCAGAAATACGCGATCGCCCTGGTTGCCACGGATAGCGTTCCAGCCAAACATAGGGGAATTGAGTCAAGTAACGAGGTTCCATGGAACCCAATGTCCTTATCTGTCTCCCCTCTGTTAACACTTGTATCAGTTCATCCATAAATTCATCCACAAGTCCTTTTAACCCACTGTCGGGTCGGGAATTAGCAATTTCCCGGTCAACCCAATTCTGATTAAAAATAGCTTTCTGAATGGGGTATAAACGCTGAACTTCCCCTCTCATTTGACCACTAACCCGACAAAAACAGTTTTGTTTGTCCCAAAGTTTAACCTGAACTCACCATCAGTTACCAGTGAACTATAGCTGTCGCCATAAAGGTTAGGACAGATTTAACGGCTGAAACGACCACATACTAGTAATAAACCTTCTGCCCTCTCTGCCCTCTGTGCCTTCTGCCTTTTGCTATAAGTACTACCCACTCACTACTAACGCGAAATCCCCCGACCTTAAGGCGGGGGATGAGCCTAATGAGAAGTGCGATCGCCTCTCGGACGTGCTTAGCTAACGAGCGCAATGAGAATGCCGCAGGCTCATTGCACCCTCTCTCCTAGCTTGCCTTAGGCATCACTTGGCGCAGCTGGTAAAGTTCACGGCTCACAAAGAAGGAAACATCTTCAGTCGTCAGGTGTTCCCAAGGCTTCAGCCCTTGGTCAAAGCAAAACTGATGCCAATCAGCAATACAATCAAGCCACTGCTGTTCTGTTCCAAAACTGTCGGGAGTTCCAATCAAAATCATTTTTGCCTCCTTGCGTATTTCAACCCAATACACGATCTGGAAAACAGTTGGAATCAGCGCTCTTTCCCAAGCGAATACAGGCTTTTTCCTGAAGCAGGAGTTTTCTATTTTTCAGCGAAACTAAGTGTTAAGTGTCACAGTAGCATTGACACAAGTTAAACCCCTGTACTGCTAGGACGGATGGGCGCAACCTCTCACAAACTTGGAGTACACTCCAGATGTGAGACGCCCCGAAGAGCCAAAAATCCAACCAAGAATACGAGGACTTGCGCTGCCAATCGGCTACGCGCACTCCGATGTTTAAAACCTTAACCATATTAGCATAGCACTTC
>JAIUYC010000987.1 GCA_020216575.1 Coleofasciculus sp. S288
AGCGACAGCGCCTATTCCCTACTTTCACGAGGCACAGGGAGTCTTGGACGCAGACCTTAATTGTTTTTTTCTTGACGAGAAGCATGTCCTCACTCAGACTAGATGAGAGCGAGACCTTCAGGCTACAACACTTAGCAACTAGTCTTGTTGGGGAGAAGCGCGATCCGCACTCTCAATCGTCTCCAATGGGGAAAAGAGGTTCTGACTATCGGTAGAGAGGGAAGTCGGAGGAGATATGAGATCCTGTTTTTATAGTAAAGCCAATTTTAAAGAAGCGAGTTGGAGTCAACTGCTTCACCCACGAAGGGATGAAGCTTGTCCCTAACTAAGAAGTTCTCGGTTGAAACTCTCTTGCTAATTGACCGTAGCCCCAGAAAGTACCGAAGTACAGCTCAGGAGTCAGACTATGCTTTCTCGTTCCTCTCCCCTAGAATCCAAACCCTATACAGAGCAATGCTTGTATCTTTCAGTTGGGTTCCGAAACTGTTTCCCTATCGAACAATAGTTGATAGTTTTGTGCCTTTGTTAAAGGGGTGGACTTAGCTTTTTCAATTGTACCAAAGTTACTCGTTTATATGTGTTATACCCGGAGAGAGCCTTCCTCCCTCGACCCACGGCAGCGTAGGGCTTCCAGGCGGGAAGACGTTTATGAAATTAGTCAAACGGCATCCGGCTGATAGTCTAAGTCCCTGTTCCGATTTTTGTAGGTTTATTGGTGTAACCCGCCAAATCGCTGGCCAGGCTTACGAATCCCAAAAACGGCTTCATTAATTTTGTCCTCTCTTTACCTTCCTTCACTCTTGCTGAACAAGGGATAAATGGATTAATATTGTTCAACATTTTGTAATGAAGAAAACAAATAGAGCAATTGCTTCTGCTAGTCTGAGAAACTATAGTAATTGTAGTTTCCAAGGTCAAAGGGTGGGAAATTAGTTCTCCAGCGTTTTGTGGTTGTATCGTTTCCTGTTTCCCTCTCAGCGCTTGCTGTCCAGAACTAGCAGCCACTCTTGTTTTTGAAAATTGATCTCAGGAAAGCCAGTTTCTAGGCATGGGACAACCTCAGCAACTCAGGGCTTACTCTCGCAATCCCTCACACACTCAAAAACAAAACCTCGCTATGAATATTGCTGAATTGAACCAAACTCATACTCTCAATTCTATAGAAGAAGCCGATTTTTCTCACAACGATAACATCGAGATAGATGATAGCGATCCAACCCTGGTGGAAGTCGAATTCTCAGAGCCAGAACAGGTTCTGGGAACCGGTCGTTCATCGGCTGGTTATCACAAAACTGACTCTGACGATACGGTGGGTGCATTTTTTAAAGAAATGGCACGCTATCCACTCTTAAAGCCAGAAGAAGAAGTAGAATTAGCCAATTGTGTCAAGTTTTTAGTGACAAATGAGGAAATCCAGGAACGCTTGCACAAAGAATTGGGTCGCAAGCCAACCAAGGCTGAACTTGCTCAAGCCCTGGAGATGACAGAACGCCAATTAGAAAACCGCCTGTATCGCGGTCGGGTTGCAAAGCGCAAAATGATTCGCTCAAACTTGCGTTTGGTCGTTTCAATTGCCAAACGGTATCTTAATCGGGGCGTACCTTTCCTGGATTTGATTCAAGAAGGAGCGTTGGGCTTGAATCGGGCAACCGAAAAGTTTGACCCAGAGAAAGGCTACAAATTCTCGACTTACGCCTACTGGTGGATTCGACAGGCGATTACCCGCACGATCGCAAACGATGCCCGAACCATTCGCTTGCCGATTCACATCGTCGAAAAACTAAATAAACTCAAAAAAGCTCAGCGCGAACTTAAGCAAAGACTACAACGCAACCCAACGGAACATGAAATAGCAGCCGCCTTGGAGATTACACCCTCCAATTTGCGTCAGTTGCTTCAGTTGCGGCGGCGATCGCTCTCTCTCAACCATCGAGTTGGCAAAGGAGAAGATACGGAACTGGTGGATTTGCTCGAAGACGGCGATTTGCAATTGCCTGAAGAGCAGATGAGCGAAACCATGATGCGTCAAGAGATTTGGGAAGTCTTGAGCGACGTTCTCACCGAGCGAGAAAAAGATGTCATCTCTTTACGCTACGGTTTAGCCAGCAGTGAACCCTACACTCTTGAAGAAGTAGGCGGGATGTTCAATCTCTCCCGGGAACGGGTGCGTCAGATTCAAAGCAAAGCCATGCGCAAATTGCGCCGTCCTCAAGTTGCTAGACGCCTGCAAGGGTGGTTGAGCTAAGGGTATTGACTGCTGAGTCAGGAAGGATTAGCAGTAATTGTCGGGTGGGCAATGCCCACCCGATTCGTTGTTAGACGCCCATGAACTTCGTACTCAAAGAAAGGATGAAAATCCTTATTCCTTCTGTCCTGGAGCCTCTCTGCCTTCTGCCTTATTTTCAAGTTAGAATCATTGGGTTGAAATTTACGTCAAAACGTTGGCGCTTCCTTAGTTAAAACTCATGGCTTCTGAGTTCAATTTGCGTCCTGCTGAACGAGGTGACGAGCAAACGCTGTTCGATTTAATAATGGCGCTGGCAGAGTATGAGAAACTCACTCACGCTGTTACGGGCAGTCCAGATGCCCTCAAAGAGCATCTTTTCAGCTCTAAACCTTATGCTGAGGCAATTCTAGCGGAGTGTGGAGGGAAAACAGTAGGATTTGCCCTGTTTTTCCACACCTATTCGACTTTTCTGACCAAGCCAGGACTTTATCTGGAAGATATATTTGTTCTTCCAGAGTATCGACGCAAGGGGATTGGTAAAGTAATACTGGCTTACATCGCGCAGTTAGCTGTTGCTCGTGACTGTGGGCGTTTGGAATGGAGCGTGCTCGATTGGAACGAACCTG
>JAIUYC010000988.1 GCA_020216575.1 Coleofasciculus sp. S288
ATAGACTGTTTCCTAGCAAACAATCTCAAGGTAATTCTCATATAAAAAGGGACAGCCATCTCCCGATTTCTTACTAAGGGAAGATAAATTTGGCTAAATTGAGTAGAAATGCTTAGTCAAATAGTGTAACCATAGCAGTTCTCAAATGATTGGAGGTCATTGGTGATTGCTCATTGGTGATTGGTTTTTCTTCGTCAGTACAGTGAAAAAAACAAAAAACCGCCTCAACCAAGAGGGCGGTATGAATAAGCAATCGGAGGGTAGTATAAGCTTACGTGCCGATTTACGAGCAGTTTGTAACAAAAAATACAGAATCAACCTTGTGTCATCTGTCTACGGGTATAAGGTTTCATGGGTTCCTTGATAAACCGAATGTAGAGATGCTTAAAAGTGGACTTGATAATGCGAGGCATCCCAAAATCAATAGATACTAGGGTATCTGGTAGCTTCCAATCCGTCACCTGAAGGGCTATTGGTTGCTGAAGCGGAAAGTGAATGTTTGCCAGATCTGGACAAAATCCCAGACGCTCTGCCGCTGCGATTGTGGGAACAACCATTGGGTCAACGCTGAGGAGTTCTACCAGTGAGCGATCGAGGGCAAAGACATCGGAAGATGCGCCCAGAATATTTAACTGTCGCGGTTCGCCGCCACTGGGTCCATTCCCCTCATGACCGATAATACCATCCAGAATTGTCAAGTCTGGATTAATGGCTCGTGCGGTTTCTACCAGCATTTCCCCAAAGCGGCGCTCATCCTTACCTGCTTCCATGTGCCACCAAGCTTTCATCTTTCCAGGAACGCAGCCGAATAAGTTCTTGACGCCCATAGTTAGCGTCAATTGTACGTGTGATTTCAGCTTGGGCAGGTTAATAACAACATCGGCGTCCATAGCTTCTTTACACAAACGCAGGTGGCTAAACGCTTCGCTCCCTGTTTCGTAACGCTGACCATGGAATTCTACAACGGGTAAGTTGAGTTCTTCCATCATCGGCAGATAACCATTTGCTCTAGCAACACCTTTAGCACTTCCAAAGGCTGGACTGTCTCCGAAAAAGGGTTTACCGCCTGCTTCCTGTACTAGTTGAGCGATACAGTAAATGATTTCCGGGCGAGTG
Source organism: Coleofasciculus sp. S288 (assembly GCA_020216575.1). Taxonomy (GTDB): domain Bacteria; phylum Cyanobacteriota; class Cyanobacteriia; order Cyanobacteriales; family Coleofasciculaceae; genus JAIUYC01. The sequence continues at coordinate 1,117 of JAIUYC010000988.1, forward strand.
ATGCATTCTTTACCAGGGCGCCCAGCCGTCAGGAGATTGGGTTTGAGCAGGACGCGATCGCCCTTTTTCACAAAAGCCTCTATCCCTCCCAACGGCTCTAGCAACGTTTCCAACGAAGTTCGCAGGCTTGCTCTGTCGTAGGAATTAGCACGAATCAAACTAACAGTAGACATGATTTCAGAATTTGCATTTTGGTTAATTCGAGGCAATTGGCAAGACGATTGACCTGTCAAAAGTTTGTCCGAATGCCTCGCCCCTATCCATGATGAAACACTGGACTGATACTTTAGAGCGTCAGTCCAGTGTTAGAAGGAAGTGTTCCCTCTCAGGTTATTGCTGAATCAGTGTTCTACAAGATCTGGAAAATGTCCGATTTATAAAATCCTGCCTGCGTGCTACCTCCAGCAAGTAGACTTTCCCATCGATTCAGTGCCATAGAAGCGGATCCAGTTGCAAAAGGTATCGAGACTCCAAAACTACACGAGTTCGTGAGTGGATTGTAACTCTGCACCTGTCCCTGTGAGCTACCGCTTATACCACATTGCCTAGGTACTGGAAGGCATCAGCAATGACTGAGATTTTACCGCTACTGTTGATAACAAGGTCAAGGAGTTCCGTGGTTGAGGAGGCTTGGGCAGGGATTATGCCACGTATTCTTGTTGGAGAGACTGATGTTAAAACAGCCGTCTGACCGCCTAGGGTGACGCTTGTATCAGCAAGGCTACCAAAATTTTTACCCCCAATCACAAAGCTGCTACCACCCACTGCCGGAGCACGCCATGGGAAGATATCATAGGCAGTCATAGCAACAGCCGCAACATCATTAGGCAGTGACACGGTGATCGTGTTGTCTTGGTAATCGATACCGAGAATCGCCCCGCCCGGTCCTGTCACAACATCAAGCCCTGATGGACCATTCGTAATCGTGTCAAGGTCTACAATCGCACTACCCTCGGTTGATAGCTTAGCACTGTAAAGCTGACCGTTCCACTTTTGAACCAGCAAATTACCTCGCATCTGTCCATTGAATGCCATTGAGCGGTATTCATCCATACCATTGCTCGACGGAGGAAGAGTGATCAACGGCGGCATGTATTCTCCTGGAATCACTGGTGCAGAGGGGCCTTTGTAGACATTCTCCAAATCGTCGTAGCGTCCGCGATTGCGGTTGGGGTGTCCGTAATAAAGTCCCTCAAGCAGAAGGTTTATCTCGTCCGGGTTGTTGGGGTCTGGTCCTTGAGTCGTTGCCGATGTTGATGCTGCACCATAGCCAGAGTTAGGACCGTTGTCCGTTCCGTAAAGCTTGCCCTGTGTAGTCCACACTATATCAAACGGATTGCGGAATCCACTGGAATACACCGACACATCTATCCCAGGAGCAACATCGACAATCCCTCCATAAACTTGGTCATTGTTCACCAAACTTGTAGTACTCTCCAAATACTGAATAGTTCCATTAAAGTCGGAGTCTGAAATCCTCGCCTTCAGTATTGCAGCCGATAAAGGTGATTCGGGAAGATCTCCAAGGTTAGGAGCGGGAATGCCTGCATTGGTATTGCCTCCTACTGCTATCAGCAGATCGCCGTTCTCATCGAACGTCATTCCGTTGATACCATGGTCGTGGTTAGACACTGGAAGACCAGTAATTAGGGGCGTCACAACTGAGAAGTCTGGGCCTTCGAGAACTGATACTTGACCACTATAGGGCGAAAACCCGGTGAAACTACCGCCCCCA
>JAIUYC010000989.1 GCA_020216575.1 Coleofasciculus sp. S288
CCCCCTAAATCCCCCTTAAAAAGGGGGACTTAAAGCCAAGTTTTGTTCCCCCCTTAAAAAGGGGGGCTAGGGGGGATCAAGTATCTGTAGGAAACATTAAGGTGATTGATATTACGTTTCCTCGCGTTCAGTGCGAAGTTGGAAGTAAACCAGCACCAGCGTAAAACCTAACAAAACAGTTGCCGCCGCTGCTGCATAACCGAAATCAAATAGGGCGAACGCTTCCTGGTAAATATAGTAAACCAGCAAATTGGTGGAGTTTAGAGGACCTCCTCCCGTGATCACATACACTTGCTCGAAACTTCGCAGTGTAAAAATAGCCGTAGTGATGGTGGCAAAGATAATTGTCGGTTGCAACCCCGGAAGCGTGATATGCCAGAACTGCTGCCATGAGTTCGCTCCATCTAACTCTGCCGCTTCATAACGACTGATAGGAATGGTTTGCAGCCCTGCCAGAAATACCACCATATTAAATCCCAACTGTTTCCAACTGCTCAATAAAATGAGTACGGGCATTGCCCAAATAGTGCTGCTTAACCAGGGGATTGGGTTGAAACCCAGAGCACTCAGAAACGCATTCACCGGGCCATCCGTTTGAAATAGCCAGCGAAACCCTAGTCCGACTGCCACAAGCGAGGTAATGGAGGGAATGAAATAGGCAGTTCGCAAAACTCCCCGCAAGGCTAATGACCGATTTAAGAGTACTGCCAAGCCGAGTGGAATGACTAGACTAGGAATGACAGTGGCGAGTGTGAAGTAAATCGTATTGCCAAGAACCTGCCAAAAATCGGGGTTGAGGGCTAAGCGCAAGTAGTTTCTCAAGCCTACCCAGTGAACGCCCTCTGAAGTGAAGCTTCCCGCAGTAAAGCTGAGGTAAAACAGGTAGACAATTGGCCAGAGGAGGAAGATGCCCAAGAGGATGAGTGCAGGGGCTAAAAAAATCCAAGCTGCGATCGCATCATTATCCAGTACCGGTTGCTGAGGAGAACGCCGAGATTTAATTTTCATGTCCGGGTTGCCAGGAGAACACTGCGCTAAAAGCTATTCTACATGTGTAGGGTGAGGGCAAAGATTTATGAGGTCTGTTGCGATCGCGATACGATAGCGATCGCAATGATTGATAGAGAAAACTCTTCATGATTCACCAGAGTTTGAAACCTGATCGGTAGCCGTACAATGCTCAAATATTGATAGGCTTGAAAGAGTTCCCATCGGCTTTTTAGAAGGAGATTAGAACGTGAAATATCAGAATTCACAAAATTGGCAAGCATTAATTGCAGGGATTATAGGAGCAATCCTCATTCTCTTTAGCTTGAGTTCGTTTGTCATCATTAACCCCGGCCAGGCAGGAGTCCTGAGTATCTTGGGGAAAGCTAGAGATGGAGCATTATTGGAGGGGCTGCACTTCAAACCACCTCTCGTTTCAGCGGTAGACATCTATGATGTGACAGTGCAAAAATTTGAAGTCCCAGCACAGAGTTCCACGCGAGATCTTCAGGATTTATCTGCTAGTTTCGCCATCAACTTCCGCCTCGATCCAACCAAAGTGGTTGAGATTAGAAGGAAGCAAGGAACTTTACAGAATGTCGTATCAAAAATTATTGCCCCTCAAACTCAGGAATCCTTTAAAATCGCTGCGGCAAGGAGAACAGTTGAAGAAGCGATTACTAAACGGGATGAACTCAAGGAAGACTTTGATACGGCTTTAAACGAACGCTTAGAAAAGTACGGCATCATTGTACTAGATACAAGTGTCGTTGACCTCGCGTTCTCTCCAGAATTTTCCAGGGCAGTTGAGGAGAAACAAATTGCCGAACAACGGGCGCAACGAGCGGTTTACGTAGCGCAGGAAGCCGAACAAGAAGCACAGGCGGACATCAATCGCGCTAAGGGCAAGGCAGAGGCTCAACGGTTGTTGGCTGAAACCCTGAGAGCGCAAGGGGGTGCATTAGTGCTTCAGAAAGAAGCAATCCAAGCCTGGAGAGAAGGTGGTGCTCAGATGCCTAGAGTCCTTGTTATGGGCGGTGAATCGAAGACCAATTTCCCATTCTTGTTTAACCTGGGTAATGTTCAGCAGGAAGCTGCCACTCAACCCAGATAAGCTATCACACCTCTAATTCCCCAACTCCCCTTACCCCAGATTTGGTCTGATTGGTGAACCCACTTCTAAACGCGGTTGCGCCAGAATCGCTTGCCACTCCTGTCCCAATAAAGGTTTGTTCACGAACTCAACACCAAAACAATCAGCCGCCGCAGTTGTGAGAGCGTCCACTACAGTTTGAATTAAAGCATCTCCGTGTTGAGCGATCGGTAAATTCAGCGGGGACAGTGCTTCGCCAAACACTTGAGTAACTAGCTGGACATCTGGCTCTAAGCGTATCGAGCCATGCTGCAAAATTGCATTGCCACGTCGCAGTTGGGCGCTACCAATGAGTTTATACCCCTCAGCCGTTAATAAATCGACACCCGTGGCAGTGGTAAAACAGTTGGGATGGCGAGCATACTCTCGTCCAGCCGAACCATAGTGCAGAGGGACACCGAGAGTTCGCCATCCTTGAATTAAAAACTCACAAATCGCTTGATAGGCGTGGAGACGCTTGTCAGCCAAACCTGATGTGACCACCATGTAGGTCAAATCTCCCTGGTGCAGTACAGCACGTCCTCCTGTGGGACGGCGCACTAGCTGTATCGGCGTTCCCTGCCAAGTTAACTGCTGCCAAGTGGTAGACCATCGATGTTGATGATATCCCAGAGAGATAGTTGGCAATGCCCAAGTGTAAAACCGTAAAACTGGCGGATGCTTTCCTGCTTGGTGCTGTTCGAGAAGCCACTGGTCAATTGCCAT
>JAIUYC010000990.1 GCA_020216575.1 Coleofasciculus sp. S288
AACTATCAGTAAATGGGTGGCGATAGGAATCGCTGAACTCATTTTCTGCTTTTGGCTTTTGGATACTGCGGCTAGCCTAGTCAGCTCTCCAAGCAATCTTAAAGTGACGTTGGGAGTACTTGGTTATTTTTTGGGATTGCTAGTTTTACCCGGAGCTTCTCTAGGTTATGTAGTGACGAAAATTTATCAAGCGCAACTCCGGCAGAAACAGTTACGAAATGCTTTTCCAGAGGACGAAACCTCCCTGCTTCAACTATTGGATTCAAAATATTAAACAACTATGAAAATTGAGTCTTACCGCTTTCTGAGTGTAGCTGGACTCAGTGCTGCACTTGCTATTTTTGCTTCTGCTTGTGGCGTTCTTCCGGGAACGAGTTCCAAACTGATACCTCCCGGTTATGTGGGACTAAAAATCGAGCTTTACGGAAAAAATCGGGGAGTGCAAAATGCAACAATTAACACAGGTCGGGTTTGGTACAATGGCTACACAGAAGAGGTTGTCATCTTTCCCGCTCACGTTCAATACTACATCTTGACTGCTTCGACTGACGAAGGTTCTGCAAAGGATGAAAGTATTACATTTGGCGCGGGTGGAACGAGTGTTAATGCTGATGTATCACTTTCATACTTTTTCAACACCGATAAAATCAAGGACTTTTACGGGAAGTACCTGAAAGATCCGGATGAGTTTAAAGCCACTCTAGTACGCAGTGAAACTCGCAATTGCTTCAACCAATGGGCTACAGGATTAAATCCTGAAGATATTGTTGGATCAAAGCAGACAGAATTGCTCAAAAATATCCAAATCTGTCTGAATGATAAGTTTAGTCTAGTGGGCGTTACTTTCGAGTCCGTTGGGTTTGTCAGCAAGCCTCGGTTTGATAAGGCAATTGAAGCGCAAATTACAGCTCGGTTTCAAGCCGAACAGCAGGCGATCGCATCTAAAGCCCAATTGGAGGTTTCTCAAGCTGAGGCGAAACGAAAAATTGCGGAAGCTCGAGGAGATGCGGAGGTCGCACGCATTCAAGCGGCAACGGTTTCGCCGCTAACCATCCGCTTAAAGGAGTTAGAACTGGCACAGAAAATGATTGACAAATGGAATGGAGTTTTGCCGATGTATCAAGGTGGTATAGCACCATTCCCCTCGTTTGAGCCGAGAGCGGGTCAGTCAATTCCACCAACTCAGGCTAGAAAATAGGTTGTGGTTACTAGTAGTGCGCCACAAAGATTATGACACGTTGTTCTCTCTCCGCGTCCCCGCGTCTGGAGTGTCTGGAGCGTCTTCCTCATCTGTCAAATTTGTTGTGGTGAACTACTAGCCCTGTTAGTGGTGATTGACTTGTAGGACACGATCATATCGTGTCCCTACACTAGGACATTATCTCGAAAACGATTAAAGATAAAGTTATGCGATCGCTAAATCCTGCTCAATCCCTAATTCCAAACCTTTCCTTGATAGTCATTGACGCATGTACTCAAAATTTGTCGGTCGTTATCGCTAATCTGACCAATTGGTTCATAGCCTTCGAGTCCAAGCGTGTAGGGATAAGAGAGCGAATCGTAAGTATTCTCCAGGTTTATCTGACCGCCAGCAGCAGCAACTTGTGAGGGGTATTCGCGGGCAATTGTATGAGCAAAAGCGGTTTGGTCGTAGGGATTGACAACAGTCAAATTCATTTGTTGTGAATCAACCGTGCCGTAAAAACAGCTAAACTCAGAACTCGGAAGATAAACCGCACCAATTACCTTACCCTGACGCGCTTCAAAGACGACATATTCTGTGCCAATCTGTTCAGGTTCTGGAGTCTGACCGTAGAGGTAAATACCGTCAGGAATCGTAGTCGCTGAAGCCGAGACTTGTGCCGTGGTTGTCGAGTGAACTGCCTTTGATGTCGCCATTGCAGGAGCTTCGACGCCTCGATCTTGCTGTTGGGGGACTGCTGTAGCTAAAGTTGATGTATTCGTTGTTAGTCCTATCGTTAGAAGTAATCCCGTGAGTGGTAATTCCCACGGATTGAGTAACCGACGCTGCGATAAAACGAAGCTAATGAATTTGTTAATCACCGTGATTACTCCTTTTAAATAACTTCGAGACACCCTTAACAAAGAAATCGATCCAGATGTGATCGCTCACCTAACAGAAGCTGAACTCCACGGGAACAATTTAATTTGAACGAGAATCAATTTAGGTGAACTAGCATCTTTATAAATAGTTATAAACTTGAAAGATCCTTTAGCTTGTTCCTCCTCTGACCGGTTTTTTAACCGTCACACTCAACACTGACTTTTGTTTTCCACAATTTGAAATCGTTCAACCTAAATGCAATATCAGCTCCTTTTAAGAAAGTACCTGGTTGGCAATGGTTGACGATTCCCTCAAATGGGTGAGCCACCCCTCATCCCAATGGAGGGTTTTACGCTAAAATGTGTCACCCTCGTTCATTGGCTGCGATCGTTCACCTCCTGCAATAGCTTCATGAAATCCTGCCAAGCCTAGAACTTTATCGCCTGACCCACAGGTAACCACAACGATAAGTTTCTGGATTACGGAAAAACTTTACAAATTTTCATAAAAATATTCTAGGTAGTGGATGCCTATTTTTGCCGTGTACACGAACAATATAGTACAAATGAACTAAATTAAAACAAGCAAAACTCCAACTACATTGCGCTTAGAGCGCTTGATATAGCAGTCGCCAAGGCGATTAGGACACAGCCAAACCCTGAAACCTTGACCAGCCAATCTTTTCCCTTCTGCCCTCTGACTTGAAAGTGAGGAGTCGGGAGTCGGGAATGGGAAATACCACTTTCATTCATGGCTGTGAATTTTTTTCATCGGGACT
>JAIUYC010000991.1 GCA_020216575.1 Coleofasciculus sp. S288
GTTGCTATCTTAGGCGCAACGGGTGCAGTAGGTACAGAGTTACTGGAATTACTGGACGCCCGGAACTTCCCTATTGCCGATTTAAAACTTTTGGCTTCCCCCCGTTCTGCTGGACGTACTCTTTCCTTCAAGGGCGAAACTGTGTTGGTGGAGCCAGTCTCTGAGAAAGCCTTTGACAACGTCGATTTGGTTTTGGCTTCAGCAGGAGGCTCGACATCAAGAGCTTGGGCTGCTAAAGCTGTGGAAAGAGGGGCGGTTGTCATTGACAACTCCAGTGCCTTTCGCCTCGATCGGAACGTGCCTTTGATCGTTCCTGAGGTCAATCCTGAAGCCGCAGCGGCTCACCAAGGCATTATTGCGAATCCAAACTGCACGACGATTTTAATGGCGGTAGCCGTTTGGCCATTGCACCAAGTGCAGCCAGTCCAGCGAATTATTGCGGCTACGTATCAATCGGCTAGTGGTGCCGGCATGAAAGCGATGGAGGAATTGAAAGCCCAGGCACAAGCGATTTTGCAGGGTGAAACTCCACCAACCAAGAGCTTTCCTTACCCCTTAGCCTTTAACCTGTTTCCTCACAATACGCCACTAAACGAACAGGGGTATTGTGAGGAAGAGATGAAGATGCTCAATGAAACGCGCAAGATTTTTAACGATCCCCAAATCCGAGTCAGCGCCACATGTGTACGAGTTCCTGTACTGCGAGCCCACTCAGAAGCGATTAATCTAGAGTTTGCACAACCAATGTCAGTTGCCAAGGCACGGGAAATATTATCCCAGGCTCCTGGTGTTCGGATAGTGGAAGACTGGCAGGCAAATTACTTCCCGATGCCGATTGACGCCACGGGTCGTGATGAGGTACTAGTGGGTCGCATTCGTCAAGACCTTTCTCACCCATGTGGGTTGGAACTTTGGTTGAGTGGAGACCAAATTCGTAAGGGCGCCGCATTAAATGCGGTACAAATTGCCGAGTTATTGGTAGCACAAAATCTGCTCAAGCCAGCAACAGCAATGGTTTCTCGTTAGGGGTTAGCTGTCAGTTGTTCAAAGCATTGACTCATGACCAATGACCCATGTCCGGCATCGAGGAGGAGTGAAAGAGTGTGGTGAATTTTGGACGTGTGCTGACGGCAATGATCACACCCTTCAGGGATGAGGGCGGAGTGAATTATGAGGTCGCAGAGCGGTTAGCGGCCCATTTGGCAGATAATGGCAGTGATACCCTTGTCGTGTGCGGCACGACCGGGGAGTCTCCAACTCTCACATGGGATGAGGAGTACCAGTTATTTCAGGTGGTGCAAAAAGCCGTGGCGGGTAAAGCCAAGGTGATGGCAGGGACAGGCTCGAACTCTACCGAAGAGGCGATCACAGCAACGCAAAAAGCTGCTAAACTAAGGATAGATGGATCGTTGCAAGTCGTTCCTTATTACAACAAGCCACCGCAGTCAGGGCTGTATCGGCATTTTGAGGCGATCGCAAAATCTTGTCCTGACTTCCCATTAATGCTTTACAATGTGCCTAGCCGTACTGGTCAAAATCTCCAGCCCGAGACAGTGGCTCGCTTGGCAGAAATACCGAACATTGTGGCAATCAAGGAAGCTAGCGGTAACTTTGATCAGGCAAGTCAACTTCGGCGTCTAACCCCTCCCGAATTTGCCCTCTATTCTGGAGATGATTCCTTTACCCTAGCTATGCTAGCCGTTGGAGGCACAGGTGTTGTCAGTGTTGCCAGTCATCTAGTTGGCAAAGAGTTGCAACAGATGATTCAAGCATTTGAAGCTGCTAAAACAGCTCTAGCAACCGAAATACACCTCAAACTATTTCCCTTATTTAAAGTCCTGTTTTGCACTGCTAATCCAATCCCTCTCAAAGCAGCGCTAAAACTTCAAGGTTGGGAGGTAGGTTCTCCTCGCCTACCCTTATGCGATTTGCCAGTTGAGTTGCAACACGAATTAGAGACGGTTCTAAAAGAACTTTCTCTTGTTTAAATCAGTGCAGATATTACTACAAGATTTTCAAATTAACGGAATAGGTTTTACCTATGAATAACTCTTGATAGTTTTTTCCCTACCCATCTTTGGGTTTAGCACGCTCATTACACCAACGGGTATGGAATAGGCAAAACAGAAAAGTACGCTAATTCAAACATCATCACTTGAATCGGGGACGCTGAAATCATTATTGGGCTTAATAGGGGCGACCGCGACAAGTTTTGAGACTGCTGGTGCTGTCTGGCAATTTTGCCCATAATGGGGCGCTTTTTATGACCCGCTGTACCCAGCAAGTCCTCTTTTTACTGAATGAAAACCACGTACCTCAACGGAGGAAAATGACAACTAAGCAAGAAACCAAACCTACTCTAAAAATTATTCCACTCGGTGGATTACATGAAATTGGCAAGAATACCTGTATTTATGAATACGGGGACGAAATTATCCTTATAGATGCAGGGCTGGCCTTCCCAACCGAACAAATGCATGGGGTCAACATCGTTCTGCCCGATATGACCTATTTGCGGGAAAATCGCCACAAAATCAAAGGTATGATTGTCACCCACGGTCACGAAGACCATATTGGCGGGATTCCTTATCACTTGAAGCAGTTTGATATTCCCGTTATTTATGGGCCTCGTCTGGCAATGGCGTTGCTCCAAGGCAAACTGGAGGAAGCAGGTGTTGCTGACCGTACAGTATTGAAGAGCGTTAAACCGCGTGAAATGGTGCGACTTAGCCCTTCGTTCCTTGTCGAATTTATTCGCAACACTCACTCCATTTCTGATAGCTTCACCGTTGCCATCCACACCCCGCTAGGTGTCGTGATTCATACAGGT
>JAIUYC010000992.1 GCA_020216575.1 Coleofasciculus sp. S288
CGCGCCCCAAAATCCAAAGTCCAAAATTCACCTCGTCCGCTTGCCATCATCGGAGCTAGAGGAACGCTAGGGAAGGCTTTCGCCCGTCTGTGTGATATCAGAGGTATCCCCTATCAGCTTTTAACACGCCAGGAAATGGACATTACCGACCCTGCTTCTGTCGATGCTGCTCTTACTCAGTTGCAGCCGTGGGCGATTGTCAACGCGGCTGGGTACGTTCGGGTGGATGATGCGGAGCGCGAACCTGAAATTTGCTTGCGCGTAAACGCTGAAGGGCCGGCTATCCTGGCGCGAAGCTGTGCTCGTCAGGGAGTGGCGCTGCTCACCTTTTCATCAGACCTTGTATTCGACGGGACTTGTGCCAACCCTTATGTAGAAAGCAACGCTGTTGCACCCCTGAATGTATATGGTCGCAGTAAAGCTCTTGCGGAGGCGAGGGTTTTAAAGGCTTATCCCTCATCGCTGGTGATTCGCACGAGCGCATTCTTCGGTCCCTGGGATGAGTACAACTTCGTTACCATTGCACTGCGTCAGTTAGCTGCGGGGCATACGTTCGTAGCCGCAGACGACTCGGTTGTTTCGCCTACGTATGTCCCAGATCTGGTGAATGCCAGCCTCGATTTGTTAATTGACGGCGAGTGTGGCTTGTGGCACTTGGCAAATAATAGTGCGATCGCATGGGCTGAACTAGCGCGGATGGCTGCTTCTATCGCTGGTGTTGATGCATCGCGCATCGAAGCCCGCCCCACCCGAGAGCTTGGTCTTGCGGCTGTCCGACCAACTTACAGCGTTCTCGGCAGCGAGCGCGGTATGCTACTCCCAAGTCTGGACAATGCCATGTCCCGGTACTTTGCTGAGCGTCAACAATCTTAACGTTTTGATTAGAAAGGAGTAAACGTGTCTCAGGGGAAATCTACCATTTTAGTAACAGGGGGAGCTGGATATATTGGCTCCCATGCTGTACTAGCGCTGAAACAGGCAGGTTACGGGGTCATCGTTCTAGATAACCTGTCCTATGGGCATCGAGAACTTGTGGAACAGGTCTTGAAGGTTAAGTTAATTGTTGGTGATATTAGCGATCGCGCCCTCCTCGACCAACTCTTCACAACGCACAATATTACAGCAGTGATGCATTTTGCGGCTTTTATTGCCGTGGGTGAATCTGTTACCGATCCAGCCAAATACTACCGTAATAATGTCGCAGGTACTTTGACGCTTTTAGAAGCGATGGTGGCAGCCTCAATCAATAACTTCGTATTTTCTTCTACTTGCGCTCTCTATGGGATACCCAAGACTGTTCCCCTTGTAGAAGACCATCCTCAAGACCCCATCAGCCCCTATGCAACGAGTAAGTGGATGGTAGAGCGGATTTTGTCGGATTTTGATCAAGCCTACGGTTTAAAGTCTGTCTGTTTCCGCTACTTTAACGCGGCAGGGGCTGACCCGACTGGGTTGCTCGGGGAAGACCATAATCCCGAAACTCATATCATCCCACTGGTGCTGTTCGCGGCTTTAGGCAAACGGGAGTTCGTATCAATTTTTGGCACAGATTATCCCACTCGAGACGGTACTTGTATTCGGGATTATATTCACGTAACTGACTTGGCACAAGCCCATGTTTTGGGTCTAGAGTACCTGCTTAAGGGAGGAGATAGTACGGTATTTAATCTCGGAAATGGCAGTGGATTTTCCGTTAGGGAAGTGATAGAAACTGCCAAACAAGTAACAGGAAAAGATATCAAAATCGTGGAATGCGATCGCCGACCTGGTGACCCGCCCGTCTTAGTCGGCAGTAGCGACAAAGCCCGAAACCTTTTGGGTTGGCATCCTCAATACCCAAACCTGAACGATATCGTGGCTCATGCATGGCAGTGGCATCAGCAGCGGCATGGATAAACGCCCAAATTAACCTTAAAGGAAGTTGTTGATAAAACGCTTTATTGTGTTATTTTGGGCTTCAGCGAATTCCAGAGGCGTTAAGAGCATTGGGGTTTAAACGTGGCACAATTGAATTTCTAAAACTACTTCCTACTAAGGTTTGAAAAATCCAAAATGATATCAGTTGCTCTCCATTAGGAACAAATTAGCTAATGCCGCCTAACGTTGTTTTTGGAAACGCCAGTGTTGAAGGGGCGAATCGATGGGGTTGGTTCCTCGGTCACTTTATTACTCCAACGGATGACCCTCGTTCGACTCCCCTTCTAGAAGTGAAATGGGGAGTTCACAAAGCCGGAGACGGAAGGAATCAGTGGGCAACGAACGTCGAAGCGGCCACACTTTCCATCCTGATTAACGGGCGATTCCGCCTTCAATTCCCGGATCAAGAGTTTTTACTGTCTCGTGAGGGCGATTACGTTCTCTGGTCTGCTGGGGTATCTCATTATTGGTCTGCTGAGGAAGATTCTACCGTTTTGACTGTCCGATGGCCCTCGAAGCCAGAAGATAGCAAAGGAATTCCAACGTAGTTTCAGCGGTAGGCGATTTACTGACTTTACTCGCGCAAGCGCGATCGCCTTGTGCGTAGATCTGCTAGGTAACATATTGACATTGTAAATACGCATACCTACACTTTAGGCATGGACGTATATTTCGTGCTTGACGGCATTACCTTTGTTTGGAATGAGGAAAAAGCTCCTGATTCAGCTAGATCCTGAATTACCTTTTCTGTAAAATATAACTTTTTATATTATTACTTATTTTAGCACTGTTGAATAACATCCAAAGCCTGCTTGATTTCCCATTTTCATCTAAATACTCTTTAGATAATCTAATTGTTTCATCTAATAATTTTGGCAATTCAAAATTCTTGTAGCAAACAAACTGTTCCTC
>JAIUYC010000993.1 GCA_020216575.1 Coleofasciculus sp. S288
CAATCTTCCCGAAAACTCAGAGGCAGTCATTTTTGTTAATGGTTTTTTGGCTCGCGATCGGGCTGGCTGGTTCTGGATGTGGAGAAATTTATTGTGGATCAGAAACGTTACTGCTCAAGCTGAAGGCTGTGTACAGCTCAAAGCAGGTATCTGTGGACTCAATGAAGTAGTCATGGTCAGCTACTGGTGTTCGGAGGATTCGTTGAAAAATTTTTTTAGAGGTAAATTTCATCAAGAGATGATGCAGTTCACGGCTCAACATCCTGAGAGTCTGTGTCTGTACAACGAGACGTATCGACCCTTAAGCAGTGGGAAGTACGTTAATGAACCTCAAGGCCTGGCAATGCTTTATGCACGGGCTTAAGAGATGTTTTGTCCATTCCCATGAAATCACTTCACCTCGTTATACTTGCTATATTTGAGCAAAAGGTGAGATTGCAAGAACAGCCCATTAGCGTCATTGACTACCGCAAAGCTAATGCAGCAAATTCATTGTTACCTAAGCCATCCCTTCTCTCAAGCTCAGGATGGAGCAATATTCATTTGGAGGTTTATCAGCAGCCAAAATTTGATATTGCCGAGCATCAACACACGATGCATGTGATTGCTTATGGACTTCCTTGTCTACCCGGAGAACAACGGCTTTCTTCATCAGGAGAACGATGGCTAGATGGAAAGCTGAGAAGAGAGACACGCAATAACGGAGATATTGCAATTATTCCTGCCGATATTTCTCATCGCTGTAATTGGAATACCTCAGTTCAGTTTATGGTTTTGGCAGTTGAGCCTTTGCTCCTCAAACGAGTGGGTCAAGATTGGGTCAATCCCGATCGCATTGAACTTGTCCCTCAGTTTATGACTGAGCAAGATGCACTGATGCAAGGCATTTTTTTGACTTTGAGAGATGAAATAGAACTAGGTGGAATAGGTAGTCATTTGCTGGTTGATAGCCTTGAAACGGCGTTGGCAATTCATCTATTACGAAACTATTGCACCACATCACCCAAGCTTTCTACCTATTCAGATGGTTTATCTCAAGCCAAACTAGCGTTAGTGACAGACTATATCCATGAACATCTACATCAGGATTTAAAGCTAAGTGAAATTGCAGCGATCGCTCAGATGAGTCCGTATCACTTTCTGCGCTTGTTTAAGCAAAGTATGGGAATTACACCTCATCAGTACATTTTGCAACGTCGAATTCATCAAGCAAAATATCTACTGCAACACAGCGAACTCAACATTGCAGATATTGCGATCGGTGTAGGCTTTAGCGGCCAAAGTCACCTGACTCGATATTTTAAGCGCATGGTTGGTATGACACCGAAACAATTCCTGCAAGCTTGACCGCAAGAATGTACCAAAACTCCGCAACATTTTTCTAGAGTCCAGACTATCTAGCTTCTTAAGCTACCAGCAGAGATTCTACTAGAGAAACATGATGCAAGTTGAACAGACAGAGGTATTGATTCCCACTTCCGATGGGCAGATGCCTGCCTTCCTGGTTACCCCTACTGAGGGAGGACAAAAACCCGCCGTCCTGCTGCTAATGGAGGCATTTGGCTTAACGCCACATATCCGCGCTGTAGCAGCCCGAATTGCTAACGAAGGATACGTTGTTGTTACGCCAGATCTGTACTACCGTGAACTACCCAACAACACGTTCGGATACAACGAGGTTGAGCAGGCAATGGCAATGATGTATCACCTCGATTTTGGTAAACCCATCGAGGAAGACATTCGGGCAGCGTTGACGTATGTCAAGTCTCGATCAGATGTGTTTCCCGATCGCATCGGTGTGACTGGGTTCTGCTTGGGCGGTGGACTCACCTTTCTTACGGCCTGCAAGTTGACGGCTGAGATTACGGCAGCAGCGCCCTTCTACGGCATAGTTTTAGATGAGTGGATCGATGCAGTGAAAGACATTACCGTGCCCGTCTACTTGTTTTTTGGCGGTGCAGATCCATTTATTTCACGCGATCGCATTCAGCAGATTGAGTCCCGATTCAAGGAACTTGGCAAAGAGTACACGTTGAAAGTTTATCCGGATGCCGACCACGGATTTTTCTGCGACGAGCGTTCTTCCTACAACCACTTGGCAGCAGAAGACTCTTGGCGCGAACTTACACAGTTCTTTCACCAACATCTACAGGCTGCCCGATAGCAACCTGCCAACGCCTTCTAAGTAGGTGACTAAGGCCAATTAAAGACTCTCCAAGACAAATCCAGTCATTGGTTCCCCTCGATTCGTCAGCCCTTTTTGTCGGTGATATTTAATGATGGATTCTCCAGCAAACCAATCGAGGGCAGTCCGCACAAAGAACCATCCCTTCTCTTTGGCTGGCTCCAAAGCAACTGGCGTAACCTTCCCAGTGGCATCAACCAAGTTGTGCGTTGGTTCAAAGTCCCCGCGCTCTGGTATTGTGCTATCTTCGGTGGAGCGTTTCCTGCGAGGACTGCATTTGAGGCAGTACTTGGGAGGATTGCCTGGGAAACAGTCACGAGTTGTTGTTTGATTACATTTACCACAAACAAAGGTGATGGGCTTGGTGTAGACGGTTCGGGTGTGGGCGCGGACGATAAAGGTCTTACTTGGCATGGACGTTAACCTAAAACAAGTTCTGCTATAGATAGATACTGCGGCTGATTTCCAAGAATTTGCAACTGTTCGCGATCGCTTTATTAGAGGTATAGCAAAAGGCTCCAGGGCAGAAGACAGTGGTTCGACAGGCTTACCAATCAGGCAGAAGGGATGCATATTGACTGGCCAAGGTTTCAGGATTCTGCTTTGTCCTAATCGCCTTGGCGACTGCTATA
>JAIUYC010000994.1 GCA_020216575.1 Coleofasciculus sp. S288
TTGGGAATCATCACAGTTGCCGCATTGCTGCCGAAGGATTGGGAAATTCGGTTTTATGACCGCAATGTCAAAGAGGAGAGTGCTGCTGATTGGGAGTGGTGCGATATTGTTATCCTCTCTGCCATGCTGGTTCAAAAGCCTGACTTCCACGCTTTAATTCGCAAAGCCGTGCAGTTGGGCAAAAAGGTCGCAGTGGGCGGACCCTATCCCACCTCAGTCCCGCAAGACGCCCTCAATTCCGGAGCGCATTACTTGGTTTTGGATGAGGGAGAGGTAACGATACCCCAATTTCTAGAGGCAATCGCCCGATGTGAAGGTAGCGGCATCTTTCGTGCCACTGAAAAGCCGGATGTTACCCAAAGTCCTATGCCCCGCTTCGATCTCCTTGATCGAGATGCCTACTTCATGATGGCAATTCAGTTTTCTCGCGGTTGTCCCTTCAACTGCGAATTCTGCGACATTATCAGTCTATACGGTCGCAAGCCGCGTACCAAAGAACCGAACCAGACCCTTGCAGAACTCCAGTCCCTTTACGCATCAGGCTGGCGGGGTTCCGTTTTCATTGTTGATGACAACTTTATTGGCAATCAGCGCAACGTCAAACGCCTTCTGCGAGAATTAATTCCTTGGATGCAGGAGCGCAACTATCCGTTTACCTTCCTGACCGAAGCCTCTGTTAATTTAGCAGAGGATGCAGAACTGCTTCAGCTTATGGTGGAAGCTGGATTCAATGCTGTCTTTCTCGGTATTGAAACCCCAGATGAAGATAGCCTCAAAGTCACTAAAAAGTTTCAAAATACCCGCAATCCTCTAGTAGAAGCGTGCCGTAAAATTAATCAGGCTGGTCTGCTGATTTATGCAGGATTTATCCTCGGATTTGATGGAGAACGAATGGGGGCTGGCGATCGCATTCAAGCTTTTGTTGAAGAAACCAGCATACCCCAACCCATGCTGGGTATCCTGCAAGCCCTCCCCAATACCGCCCTCTGGCAGCGCTTGAAGCAAGAGCAACGCCTATTAGATGGTGTTGGTGTCACTGAGGTGGGGGATCAGAATACCTTAATGAATTTCATACCTACCCGACCCATTGCTGAAGTCGCCAAAGAGTACGTCGAAGCCCTGTGGGCAATGTACGAACCAGAAAACTACCTCAGACGCTGCTTTCAACAATGCCTGAATATCACCCCCAATCCCCGAATCCAGCAAAACATGTACTTCCCCCCAGGTAAAGGTCTGCGGCTTGTAGCCCAGTTGCTCTGGAAGCAAGGCGTGCACAGATCTGCGATTCGATCCCAATTTTGGCAACAACTCTGGACAATTTTACGCACTAAGCCCCAATTCCTGAACCTATATCTGGGCTTGTGTGCTGCCGGAGAGCATTTCTGGGAGTACCGCGCTTTAGCTAGAAAACGGCTCACTGAACAGTTAGGCGACGATCCGCTTGGAGAGACAGCATTACCCGAACAAGAACCAGTACTTGTAGAAGCCTAATCTGAAAATAGGGGGTCAGAGGTCAGGGGTCAGGAGTCAGGGGAGGTATATTTTCATCCTTCGTTGTGAACGACCGTTCATGGGCGTCTGTCTTGAAAATAAGGCAGAAGGGAGAAGGCAGAGGGCAGAAGGAATAAGGATTTTCGTCCATTCGTTGTGAGCTAGAGCTCATGGTGCCTAGCTTGAAATAGCAGGGCAGGGGGAGAGGGATTTTCATCCTTTGTTGTGAGCTAGAGCTCATGGTGTCTAATTTGACAGTAGAGTTTAGGGGAAGAGGGGTTTGCATTTTAAGAATAGGGGCTAGGGAATCCTCAACTGACATTAAGCGCCAACAATCTGAATCGACCTCTACTAGCCCCTAACTGCTGGTTTCTTCACTCTTTTTCCAGCTAGTCGCTCTCGTGAGCGGCAATTTTTTGTAATAATTCTTAGAGTACTTAACAATTCCTTTCCCTTATCCTCATTTCCGCCTGATTTACAGGTTTAACAGCGAGCAATTCATGTTTGGTCTCATCGGTCACCTTACCAGTTTGGAACATGCCCAAGCCGTCGCTAGAGAGCTAGGCTACCCAGAATATGCCGACCAAGGGCTAGATTTTTGGTGCAGTGCACCTCCCCAAATCGTAGACACCATCAAGGTCAGAAGCATTACGGGTCAGGAAATAGAAGGTCGGTATGTCGAGTCTTGCTTTTTGCCAGAGATGCTCGCTAATCGCCGAATCAAGGCAGCAATGCGTAAAATCTTAAACGCGATGGCTCATGCCCAGAAGCACGGCATTAACATTACCGCCTTAGGAGGGTTTTCCTCAATCATTTTTGAAGAGTTCAACTTACACCAAAACAAGCAGGTTCGCAATATTAAACTCCAGTTCGAGAACTTTACCACGGGCAACACGCACACCGCTTACATTATTTGCCGTCAAGTCGAACAGGCGTCCCAAAAGCTGGGAATCGAGCTGTCGAAAGCAACGGTTGCGGTTTGTGGAGCAACAGGCGATATTGGCAGTGCCGTTTGCCGTTGGCTGGATACCAGAACTGATGTGGCAGATCTGCTGCTGATTGCTCGAAATCAAGAACGCCTACAAGCTTTGCAAGCCGAAATCGGGCGTGGCAAAATACTGGGACTGGAAGATGCTTTGCCCCAGGCAGATGTAATCGTCTGGGTTGCCAGCATGCCCAAGGGAATTGAAATTGACTTCACAACCTTGAAGAAACCCTGTCTGCTGATTGATGGGGGTTATCCCAAAAACCTGGCAACCAAGATTCAGCACTCCGATGTCTACGTCCTTAATGGCGGTATTGTTGAGCATTCCCTGGATATTGACT
>JAIUYC010000995.1 GCA_020216575.1 Coleofasciculus sp. S288
TGACTCAGCATCCCGAACAGAAATTACAGCAGCGTTAGAAAAAATGCGTTTCACTTCTTGGCGCACAAAAATGTTGGAAAGCGGTCCGGCACCCACCCCAACTATGGCATAAGGAATGCCTCTTTGCATGCACAACTCTGCGGGTAGGACGTGCCTGAGAAAAAAGCGTAGGCTCCAGTTCCGATAGCCCTTATATCCCCGACTAGACGCTAAATCGGGTTCGCCGAAATGCCCCCCACCTCCATAGACTAATGCTTTCCAAGACTGGCAATCCTGTAAGCCAAAAGTGGAATTGGGAAAGGTTGTCTGAAATCTAGTCTGTTCGGCCTTGGGAACTAAAGGATAGACCGCAGTAGACTTTACTGTTGACTGAACCCAATTTTCAAAAATTTTGATCAGCAACAAGTCGCCAAAATTATTGTCATAGTACGCGCCATGAATGGCAACCAGAGGCTCTTTCTGCATTTTCCTCTCCCATCAATTGATAGAGTTTGCATCGCGTTCAAGTCTCAGTAGATTCCCTCTGAATTGAAGGTAGTAGGTGGTAGGTGGTAGGTGGTAAGTAGGCAGGCACAAATAAACGAAGGTATGTCAACAAATGTTAAGAGACTAAAATTCTCTTCCCTTCTGCCCGATTGGTGAGCCTGTCGAACCACTGCCCTCTGCCATTCTTCAGCGACTGACCAACACAGGTTCTGGATGCTTTTTCTGAACCAGCTCCTCATAGTATTGAGAGATTTTGAGAGCTTTTTGCGTCCAGGTTTGTTCTTTAGCATACTCGTAGCCAGCCTGACCCATTGCCAACCGTTCCTCTGGGTTTTCGTACATGTATTCAACGGCTCGAGCCAGTGCCTTGACTGTCTCATTTGGATTTTCCACAGGTGCTTTAATCCCAGCGCGATCGGGAACCTGATCGCCTGCCCCTTGATGATTTAAGGTAATGATGGGCAGCCCTTGAGCCATAGCTTCTAGTAATTGTGCGCCACCCGTATCTCGCAAACTGGTGAACAGCAGAACATCGCTATTGAGGTATTGCTTCTTTACGTCTTCCCAAGGGAGAAAACCTAGGCACTCGACTTTTCCGTCCAAGCCAAATTCTTTAATCCAGTCCGGTACATAACCCTCTAAAGGACAGCTCCCCACAACAATCAACTTGAAAGGAATTGAAGGTTTAACCAGTGCAAGCGCTTCGAGAGCGAGGAGCAGCGCTTTTCGGGGAAACATCCGAGCTACCCAGAGAATGCGCAGTTCCTGTGACGGTGTTCGACTGGGAGGTTCCTGGAGGAAATACTCTTCTGGTAAGCCGGCGTCGAAAAACAGTTCGGCACGCCGAACACCTAAGTGTTGGGCGAGATTAACTGTGTCCTGGTTAGCAGCTAAAACCAAGTCAGTCCGCCCGAAGGTTTCAAGTAAGAAGGGATTCAGGGGTATCAATCGCCTGACGATAAACGAACGCAGGGCTTCTGTCATCCAACCCTTGAGGAAGTACTTTTTAAAGGCAGGTGGAGCAACCTGTCCGCCACCCGCAGGACCGAAGACAAAGGGCTTGTTGAGACGCCAAAGCCAAGAACCACCGGTTAGGCTACCCATTGTGACATGGTGAACTAGGTCGAAATCATGCTCTTTGTCCAGTTCTCGCGCCACTTGATAAGCTTGCTTCTGCCACATAAAGTAGCGCAGGATTGTGCCTTTTTTATCCTGCATGTAGCGTCGGATCAGGGCAGAATCTTTGACGTAAACAAATTGCAGATTGGGAATAGCCAGGGAAGTCAATACGGGTTCGATTAACTCTTGGTTGCGCAAAGGAGTCAGTACCCACACCTCATGACCTAACTTGGCAAGTTGTAGCGCACAGTTCCAGCCACGTCCTTGTTCCCTACCCCGATTTGGCTCGCACTCGTAAGCAGACAGTAAGACTTTCATCCTTGATTACTCCTAGATGGCAGCAACGCATTAATCTGAACTGGGTAGACGCCCCTAGGTAGAAATCTTCTTCAAACTCATCAATGCTTGAATTTAGGCTCCGCTCCTAAAAACCGACGCAGGAGTGCCAAATGTCTTGCTAGACGTTTCACTGGCAAAGTGCGATGGGCTGGAATTTAGTAAGCCCCTCTCTTCTGAAAAATCACTTCGACTGTTTTCAGCAAAATTTTCAAATCTAACCAGAGAGACCAGTGTTCGATGTAGATGGTATCCAACCGAACGGCTTCCTCGAAGCTGGTAATATCTGAACGACCCGAAACTTGCCAAAGTCCTGTGATCCCAGGTAGAACTTCATGACGGAGGAAGTGATGTTCTGCAAAGTTTTCGACATCTCTTAGAGGTAATGGGCGAGGACCAACTAGGCTCATTTGACCGAACAGGACATTGAAAAGTTGGGGTAACTCATCCAAACTGTACTGACGCAGAACTTTGCCTACTCGTGTGATGCGAGGGTCATCTTTGATTTTAAAGAGGACACCATCTTTCATTTCGTTGCGGGCTTCTAACTCCTTTTGAAGTTGGTCTGCATTGGGAACCATAGTACGGAATTTCCATACTTTAAATTGTTCGCCATGTAGACCAATTCGCGTCTGTTTGTAAAAAACGGGGCCTGGAGAATCGAGTTTGATGAGCAGGGCAATAGCCAGATAAATTGGTGATGCCAGAATTAACGCGATCGCAGACGAACAAAAGTCGAAGCAACGCTTGATCCAGAAATCGATTCCTGTAATCAAAGGTGGCGAGGATTTAATCGTTGGTAATCCTCCGACCATCCAAAGTTCGGCTTGCTGATAAAGCGGTTCTAAGCCGATAGGTAAAGTGTGTAAAGT
>JAIUYC010000996.1 GCA_020216575.1 Coleofasciculus sp. S288
GGATAAGCGGTCAGTGGATTACAGCAAGCTGGAACCACAGCCAGGGGATGAAGAGGTGCGTTGGTTCAGCTTTGATCCCGAAGTGTGGGTGGAACGGGAACAGATGAATTGTTATCTCACCCGCACAACGACTGAAACTCACCAGCTAATTCGGGACAATCTTCATCTGTCTCCCGTCTATGGGGGCTGGGTGGATGCTAAGGGACCGCGTTATTGTCCGAGTATTGAAGACAAGATTGTGCGCTTTGCCGACAAGGAAAGCCATCAAATATTTATCGAACCAGAAGGGCGGGATATCCCAGAACTGTATATTCAAGGGTTTTCGACCGGGTTGCCAGAGGGGTTGCAGTTGAAATTGCTGCGGACTCTCCCCGGACTGGAAAACTGCGTTATGCTGCGTCCTGCCTACGCCGTAGAGTACGACTACCTCCCGGCAACTCAGTGCTACCCCACCCTAATGACTAAAAAGATTGAGGGACTGTTTTGTGCGGGACAAATTAATGGCACGACTGGCTATGAAGAAGCGGCTGCACAGGGGCTTATTGCTGGGATCAATGCTTCGCGGTACGTTCGGCATCAGGATATGATAGTGCTTCCCCGAGAGGAGAGCTATATCGGCACATTGATCGACGATTTGTGTACGAAAGACCTGCGAGAGCCTTACCGGATGCTGACGAGTCGCTCAGAGTATCGGCTTCTACTGCGCTCGGATAATGCAGACCGCCGCCTGACTCCGTTAGGGCGTGAGGTGGGGCTGATTGATGACCAACGCTGGGAACTCTACACGCAAAAACAAGCGAAGATTGAAGCGGAAAAAGAGCGCCTTCAGATGGTTCGCGTGAAAGAACACGATGAGATAGGACAAGCGATCGCAACTGACACTCAGCAAAAGATCAAAGGTTCCATTACACTCGCTGACTTGCTGCGCCGTCCCGGTTTTCACTACGTCGATCTCGATCGCTACGGATTGAGTAATCCTAACCTCAACCAAGCGGAACGAGAAGGCACGGAAATTGACATCAAATATTCTGGTTATCTCCAGCGCCAGCAAAATCAAATTGATGCCATTTCTCGCCAAGCGCACCGACCGTTACCACCGGATTTGGACTACGGGACGATTGGTACGCTGTCGAAGGAGTCTCGTGAGAAGCTTGCTAAGGTCAAACCCCTTACTATCGGTCAGGCGTCTCGAATTGGTGGCGTTAACCCAGCCGATATCAATGCCCTGCTGATTTACCTGGAAATGCGATCGCGCACTGTGTCGGCGTAGCGATCGCGACTAGAGCTGACAGTTGCTAGCCAGTGTTAATATAATTGGCTTTTCGATAGTAAGGATGAATCATACCTATATCCTAATAAGTTCTCCCGTACCTAGGGTGATAAGTCCGCTAGCTCAATTCCTTCGTTTCTAGCGAGTTTTAGCGTTAAAATGATGCGTTGTTAGAGGTGTGGAAGAGGCTAGTAGCGCATTAATCCGATCAAAAACTGGTGATTCAGGGCGCATATTCATCCGATTTTGACAATTTTGTCTCGCGATCGGGTATTAGACTGTTAATCTATCTAAGCGACAGGAAATGCCTCAGAGCATCTTGTTAATTGTGTAGCCACGAGAGTGAGCAATCCATGTCTGAGCAAGTCAGCACCAATCCAAGGGTAAGAGAGCCATTGACCGCTCCCCGTTCGATCCAGCCCTGGTCGGCAGAGGTAGAAGCCGATAGGTTAATGGATGATTTATTTTCGGACATCGACCAGATGTTAGAGGGGAGCAGCAAGTTGCCAACTGAGCCGGTCAAGCCAGAATATATCTCCTTGCGGTCGATTGTTATGCCGCAACTTACCATGCAACCGGCAGTGATGCCACCCCAGGAAATCCTACCGCCGCCGACCCCTGAGGTCACGGAGATTGCATCAATCGAGCCGATAGAAACCAATGAGGCTCAGACAGACAGCCCTCGTCCCAAGCGGTTGAGCTGGTCTTTTGAAAAATTCTTATTGGCGGGTGGCATTGCGTCTTTAGTCGTGACGATAGTCCTTCTACTGCTGAATCAGCAGAAGCTGAATTGGCCTTGGTTGCTGAATTTTGCGTCTTCACCCTCAGCTCAGAAGGGTAAGTTGTCGGACTCTGATGCGCAATTTATCAGCTACATGCAGCGATCGCTAGAAGTTATTGACCGTAAAACAACAGCCAAGTCAAAGACGGCACAAACGGGTACAAACAGCACAACAACCCCGCCATCGGTTGCTATCGCTGGCAACTCCTCCCTTCCCCCCAGTCAAGGAACGACGGTTCTCGAGAGAGTTTACATCCCGGTTTACCCGCCTCAAGCACCTTGGACTCCACCCGCAACTTCATCGGCATCCAGACCTGCAATACCCGCCCCCACAATCGCGAATTCTCCACAGCCTCTTCCCTCACCCGTGGCGATACCCTCTGCACCGCTTTCTCCTCAAGCGGCAAAACCGTCCCCAACCCCATCAGCCCCGCCCCCCACATCGGCAGCCGTTCCAACGTTACCGACAGTAGTACCAACAGCCCCCGCTGCCACTCATACCTTGGTAGGATTGCTAGAATTGGGCGATCGCTCTGCTGCCTTGTTTGAAATTAATGGCATTACTCAACGATTCAACGTTGGCGAAGCCATTGGTGCGAGTGGCTGGACATTAGTCTCTGTGGCGAATCAAGAAGCCGTGATTCGCCGTAACGGAGAAGTTCGCTCGATTTACGTCGGGCAGAAGTTTTAAGAGATGTGTAAGTCGCAGACGCGTCAACTAGAGTTTCTGCAAGGCACGTTGGACAAAGTTATAGAACTT
>JAIUYC010000997.1 GCA_020216575.1 Coleofasciculus sp. S288
AACTGGCTATGCTACCCGCTACATGTAGGGGCAAGGCATGCCTTGCCCCTACAAAGGTGATGTATTAAGGCAGAAAATGCGTAAGTCCTGATGAAGTCTCACTAGTGCCGCTCCTTTGGAAGTTAAAACCCTCCGGGCGCGTCTCCCTGTTTGAGACGCACCCGGAGGGTTTTGACTTTTGAATGCGTGACTTCTAAGGGAGCGGTACTAATGATAAAGTTTTCTAAATTGCCATCCGATTCATTGCTTAACCAATAAGTGTAAACCGATGGGTAGAACAATAAGGAACGAAAAATGCAATAAACAGTGAGGCAAAGCTCATCGGAATAAGCCGAAGCATCATTAGGACAGCCGTATCCCAGCAACCTTTTCTTGGCACAGTCGAGTTGTATTGTCAAGATTTGCTGAAAAAACCGAGGAAGAAAGTACCGCAGAGCTGCCTTTTCCATGCATAAGATTAAGAAATGTCCAAGATCAGACTGTTAATGGGTACTCGTGGTTAAGCCAGACCAAAGCATATTTCATTATCGTTTCTGGAACTCAGGAGGTAGATGCGGTGTACTTGGGTAAAACCAAGAAACCAATATGGTGACAGGCGTTCTGAAAGGCAGAACCAAGCTCGATCCAATCCCATCCAACCAGTCCGAAAGACTTTTATTGTCCAATACTTCGAGAAGGATGAAGTTAGTGAGCCTAGACACTCTCGTCAAAAATCCCTCAATCTCATCTGAGTCAGCAGCAGTAGCGTCTGCTCCCTTTGATCAGGCTGACTTTGATACTCATGTTATGACAACCTACGGACGCTTTCCCATCGCCCTAGACCGGGGAGAAGGCTGCCGTGTTTGGGATACTGAGGGTCGGGAATATCTCGACTTTGTCGCTGGAATTGCCACTTGTACTCTCGGTCACGCCCACCCTGCTCTCATTGAAGCAGTGACGCGGCAACTGCAAAAGCTGCACCATGTTTCTAATCTGTACTACATCCCAGAGCAAGGGGAATTAGCGAAGTGGATTATCGAGCATTCCTGTGCTGATCGCGTCTTTTTCTGCAACTCTGGGGCAGAAGCCAATGAAGGGGCAATTAAACTCACCAGGAAATACGCTCATACAGTATTAGACATTGAAAAGCCTGTAGTTTTGACCGCCACATCGAGTTTCCACGGGCGAACCCTGGCGATGATTACCGCAACCGGCCAGCCGAAGTACCAAAAAAACTTCGATCCCCTAGTTCCTGGATTCCAATACGTTCCTTACAACGATATTCGGGCAGTGGAACATGCGATCTCCGATATTGATGAGGGTGATCAACGGGTAGCGGCGATTATGCTGGAACCCCTGCAGGGAGAAGGCGGTGTCCGTCCCGGCGATATAAAATACTTCCAGCAGCTGCGGAAAATCTGCGACGAAACCGGCATCCTCCTGATTTTGGATGAAGTGCAAGTCGGCATGGGTCGCACGGGCAAATTCTGGGGGTATGAGAATCTGGGGATTGAGCCAGATATCTTTACCAGTGCCAAAGGATTAGCGGGTGGCATTCCCATTGGCGCGTTGATGTGCAAGAAGTTCTGCGATGTCTTCCAACCAGGGGATCATGCCAGTACCTTTGGCGGTAACCCACTTGCCTGTGCAGCTGCCCTCGGTGTTGCTCAGACGGTAGAACGGGAGAACCTGCTGCAAAATGCACGGGAACGGGGCGAGCAGTTGCAAACCCGATTAAAAGCGATCGCCGAAAAATATCCCCATCTCTTCACTGAGGTGCGCGGTTGGGGACTAATTCAGGGAATGGAACTGAAAGCTGATATCGAGCTAACCTCAATAGATGTCGTAAAAGCCGCGATCGCTCAAGGGTTACTATTAGTACCAGCTGGTCCCAAGGTGATTCGCTTAGTCCCGCCCCTGATTGTCTCCCCTGAGGAAGTCGATCAAGCCGCACAACTCATCGAACAAGCCCTTGCTGCTGTAGCGACTTAACCTCCTCCCCGTCCTGCTAGTAAAGTCGGGACTGTCAAAATCACCCAGGCAGAAGCCTAGGAAGGCAGAGGGGAGAAGCAAATCTACGCCCATAGGCTGAAAGTCTGCGGCTAAAAAAGTGACATACTTCCCTCCCTTCTGCCTCCTACCCTCTCCAGGGGTTCTTTACTATTTCTTCATATATCGGCTCTAACCGATAAAGATTTGATGAAATTGAATAATAACTGATTTTTACATTTGAATTAGCTGTAGCCTTTCCTAAGAGAGAAAAGTTTGCAAACTACCTAGGAATTACACCTCCTTGATGGAGTATCGTGAATTGCAACGTGCTGCTATGCTAACAGCCGTTGTCAGTTTTTCTATGCCTGTCAAAACGCGGATTAGGTGTAATTTCTGTTATGGCAGTCGCCAAGGCGATTAGGACACAGCCAAATCCTGAAACCTTGACCAGTTAATCTTTTTCCTTCTTCCTTCTGCCCGATTGGTGAGCCTGTCGAACCACTGCCCTCTGCCTTTTGCCATAACACCAAAGCTGACTGAACAATGAGAGTACCGATAGACATTCTTATTTGATTCCCTTGACTATCAGTAAACCCCTCAAAAATTACTAACTATTAAAGAGCAAATATGGCTACTAACTTCTTCCCAAAAATAGCAGTTGCCGCCGCTGGCGCAGTATTGAGCCTAGCCGCGATCGAGGCTACTCCCGCAACTGCTGCCACTATTAAATATGATTTGACCCTTAATTTCTTTGACACTGGAGAAGAGGCTTCTGGCAGTTTCAGTTATGATGACTCAACGATTGATCTAAATGAGCCTTTTGGTGTTGGATTGACGGAT
>JAIUYC010000998.1 GCA_020216575.1 Coleofasciculus sp. S288
ATTGCGGCTTCAGCGAGTGCTTTCGAGCAAGACCAGCAACGAAGTCTAGCATCAGGCTGCAACGACTTTATCTCTAAACCGATACAAGCCCAAGAATTGTTACAACGCCTACAGCAACATCTGGGCTTGGAATGGGTGTATGAGACGGAAGGAGGATATGAGACTAGAGAGGCCACAGGTGAGAAAAATGGTTTATCCCTTCCTCCAGCATCGCTGGTTAGCCTGTACGCTCCAGAGATGGCGGCTCTGCACCAATCCGTACTAATTGGCGATATTAGAGGCATTCTCGAACAGGCTGAGAAACTCGAGCAGTTGGATGAGCAGTGGGTGTCGTTTGCTACTCAGTTGCGTCAATTCGCTAAAACCTTTCAAGTCAAAAAAATCCAAGACTTACTTAAAAGATGTATGGAAAGTGAAGGGTGAGGGTTGATTGAAATAATATGATTCGTGAAATCAACACTCCGTTTTGAACTAGGTTGATTTCGGTAACACCTATTGACCTGCGTCCATGTCGGATTTTGTCATGGGTTATGGGAGCGATATGAACGTTGAGGGGACTCAAAAAGGCATTATTTTGTTGGTGGACGATAACCCCACCAATTTGGCAGTCTTGTTTGATGCCTTGAGTGATGCTGGCTTCAAAACGTTGGTGGCTCTAGACGGTGAAAGTGCGATCGCCCAAGTTGCCTACCTGAAGCCTGACATCATTTTATTAGATGTGATGATGCCCGGACTTAACGGGTTTGAAACCTGCTGCCGTCTGAAGGAAAACATCGACACCAAAGACATCCCGGTTATTTTCATGACTGCCCTAACCGAGACAGTGGACAAAGTTAGAGGGTTCGCGCTAGGGGCCGTAGATTACGTTACTAAACCGATTCAGCCAGAAGAAGTTTTAGCTCGCGTCAAGACTCACCTTGCCATGCAGGCGTTGCAGCGGCAACTGCAAGAGCAAAATCAACAGCTAAAAAAAGAGATTAGCGATCGCCAGCGCATCGAGCAAGCCTTACGGGTTCTCTTACGGGCGGTTTCCCATGACTTGCGCAATCCCGTTACCGGGATGTCCATGGTGCTGAAGAATTTACTCACTAATAACCCCTCATCGGCAATTCCCGTGCCTCGCTCGATTTTAGAACGAATGGTGCAAAGTAGCGATCGCCAACTCAACCTAATCGATTCTCTACTTGTTGCCGATACACTTGAAACCCAGGAGATGATACTTCAGCGCGAACCCCTGCAACTGGGCAGTCTGATTCCAAACATTGTCCAAGACTTAGAACCGCTGCTGCTCAAAAGTCAAGCAACCTTGACAAATCGAGTTTCTCCAGAGTTGCCTCTCGTCTATGCCGATCCAACCCAACTGTGGCGCGTCTTCGAGAACCTAGTTGTCAATGCCCTGAAACACAATCCTCCTGGCGTAGATGTGATCATTGACGTGGCGATCGAGGCAGAAATGATTCGCTGTAGCATTCAGGACAACGGAGTAGGAATTCCTCCAGAACAGAGGGCGCAACTATTTGAACTTTACAAGCGAGGAACCAACACCTTACACCACCACGGACTTGGCTTAGGACTCTATCTGTGTCGGCAAATCATTACCGCTCATGGGGGTGAAATCGGCTGCACCAGCACTCCAACACCAGGCGCGACATTCTGGTTCACGTTACCCTTAAAAGCGGGTTCCGCGTCCGATTGTACCTCTAACCTCATCGCTGCGGGAAATTAATTTCTCAAAGATTGGTGATGGGTCATTGGTGATAGGGAAGAAATAAGCTGTAACAGTGAAGTGACGTAAAAAAATATACGTCAACGCAAACATCCTCTACGACGGCATCAACGCGATCGCCAACATCGGGAAATAAGACTGTTTATGGAAGGGAACAGGCACGGTGTTTCCTCAAACGAATCAGTAAAATTTCTAAAACTAACAATGATAGTACTATCAGCAACCTATGTTTTGTCAGCTCTGTTTTGTTTTGCTACCTGGTTTAACGTTTTCCGAAAGGACACTCACCTATCTCCTGAGCAAAAGCGCATTTCTAAACGAGTTTTGATTGTGGCAACTCTACTCTGGCCAATTGTTGTCCCGATTTCTTACCTAGAAAAACGTTCAAAAAAACAACAGCCATTTGAGTACTCCCTAGAGATAGAAACTATTGAAACGATTAGTGCAACCGATTCAGAGGTAATTGTTCGCCCCCATTGCATAAGTAGCCCTGGCGTTAGAGATAGGTTTAGATAGCACACTCACTCGCACACATTAGTCAACCCCCACCGTCATGCCGATGGGGGTTTTTCTTTGTACGCTGCTCAGTAATCCAGTTTTTTCAGGAAAATATAGTGGTTGAAGACAGGAGGCAGAGGAGACAGAGCATTCCTTCTGCATAAAAGCCCTCTGCCCTCTGCCTTTCTTGGTCAAATTGGAAAGTGGACAACAATCATGGACGTGTCTGGGTGAGTGCGAGCGATCGCTTCGGGCTCTACTCCAATCTCTGGCATTCCAAACGCATAATTCGGGTGAGAGCTTGCCCTTAAGATCAGCAAGTCATCCATGTGAAGCATGCGCGAGACTGTTTGGACAAAGCTTCCCCGCACTCGAGTGACGGGAGTATCGGCACTCAATCCCAATGATTCTAGATCGAGTCGCGTTCCTGGGGAACGACTTCCTCGGGAGCGGGTTCCAACCATGACTAGCTCAAGAGTGGCTTTGAGTTCTGCGGCAATATTCTTCGCTACAGTCACAGTTTGCTTGAAAGCAAGCGATGAGATTTCTCTATCAGCTGCGGCTAAAAGAACTCGCTTCGTATT
>JAIUYC010000999.1 GCA_020216575.1 Coleofasciculus sp. S288
GCAATGGACAAGACAGTTAGGACACCAAGCATGAATGGAAACAAGAAACTGCGTCCATCTTATGTCCTAACGCGACTGGCTATAGCTATAAATCTAAAACTCAGAAGAAAAATTTTCTGCTCTGCTTGCGCTCCTTGTTGGGGAAGCATGCTGAAGACTAGATGTTATACCAAATCCGTTACGATTGCTCCCTTTTTGAACATAAACGCCCAGCGGCTTGCCGTTCCCCGTAGGGGTTGCCGTTCGCGATAGCGCAGCGGTAGCGACGTTAGGAGCGTCAGCGTTGCCGTAGGCGAGGCTAGGCTAGCCACTCCAGTTCGCTCCAGGAGAGATCACGTAGGGAATTATAAAGATAAAAGGGGTTTTATAGATGCGGATTTTGTATTAGACAGAGGCAGGGCTAAAAGGACACACTGCTCTGTAAGATCAGACTCGCTTGATTTTTTTGTAACGATAGCAGTGGATGTATGGGTAGAACGGAAGAAGTGCTTTTCATAGAGACAGGCTAACCAGAACGATATGTCTAGTTTTTTGAAGAACTTCTAAGAAACCTTGACCTGCTAAATTGTGAAGAAAACCCCTCAAAAGCTTATGCAAGCAGGATTACACACCTTTGTCCAAGATTTATCTCCAACTAAGGGGTTATTAAGTCTTCTTTCCGTCTCAAGACAGGCTCTGGGAATTCGAGTTTCAATATATTTGTCAGGAGTAAATGGTCATAGCTTAAAAGCAAGTTCACTGAAGTAAATGCTCAGTTACCTTGCTCTTAGCCTGCATTAATGTTTCTCTCTAGACTTGCCCACAAAACTCGGCAATCTCAAAACTGGTTTGCCGAGAAGCGGCTCATTGTGAGCAGTAGTAAGCACTGTAAGGATTAACGACTATGAACCGCATTTCCCAACTCGCCCTACTGATTTTGGATTTCTACCGGGAGGAGCCACAGGAACTCCAACTGCTCAAGCCTTTGCGCACTTGCCAAGTCTTCAGGCGTTGGGGAGTCCTGTATATCCGCTGCCACAGTCAAGAAACTGCTGCTGCAATCAAGAAGGCTTGTCCTGCGATCGCCGATCCTGTTGCCAGGCTCCGACTCGCTAAAAAGATTACAGTCTTAAATAATAATAGTACATTTGCGATATTTCCCGTTGATTTCAGCAAAATCAGCGTTTAAGAAAGACATTTCGGTTCGATACTCGCTCTAGCTGTGCCATGGACGTTAATTGGCTCAAAGGCTAACTCTCAGTTACAAGAAAAACTATTGATAGATTTTGGTGTAGCCCTGGAAAGCCTCTCCTTCCAGACGCTACACCACCACCTCCTCACCTCTGGGAAACAGCTAGACAATCTTTTTTAGCTAGTCTCCAAGCCTTTGCCGTCAAGGGTTTTACTTGTTCGCTGGGATATTTTCTTTCTCCGATTCTTGGAAAGACGTTTCTAGCGACTCGATTTGCTGTTCCCTTTGCTTGGCAATAGAAGTGAGCACGCCAGTTGTCGCAACAGTATTGAGTTGGTTAGCTAACACAGCATCAACAGAGTACTGTCCGCCCCCATTCACTAAGAAGAACAGGAAGCAGGCAGCGTAAAGCATCGAGAGTTCCAGGTAGGGAATGCTAAACCCAGCCACCAAAACATGATGGTACATTGCCACCAGCATGGTTGCGAACAAACCCGCAGCAGCTGGACGAGTCAGAAAACCTAAAGCCAGGAGCGGTGCGCCTATCAACTCGGTGAAAGCCGCACAGTAGCTAAAGAAAATCGGAAACGGCAGCCCAATCACTGAGACGTAAGCCTCAGCAAAGCTCTCAATGTTGGATAACTTATCCAAGCCGTTGTGAATCATTACCAATCCGGCAACCATCCGGAGTACAGTCCAAGCCGCTTGAGACCAAGCGTTGGCTGACACAGTAGGCTTCAACGCAGCCGCCAGATAAGCGGTGAGGCGCTCAGTCGTGTTCATATGTATCTTGGGTGGAAAAGTATGATGAATGCTTTGTTAAATAGTTTAACTATATTATTAAATTTTGTAATCTAAGGTGAATATTTTTTACTGATTGGCAGGGAACCTAATCCTGGCTAAATCTTTGATTAAGGGGGGTTATGGATGCTATAAGTAAAATTAAACGTCTTGTTGTTGTATTGAGAAATCCTTCAAAAGTTTAAATTTTAGTAAAGAAATAGGTTTAGACAACCAGATCGAGGCTGTAACCGACTTAGGTTAACTTCGGTTAACTGGTCACTGATCACAAAAATCGGCGATTTAGGGCAAAGGGAAAAGGGCTGTGCGTGAGACAAGCTATGCCCTATGTCCTATGCCCACTTGCATCCCTCTTCAGTAAGGGGATGAGTTAATGGTCACTGTGTTTAGTGCGTATTTATCGAATCATGAGCTAGCTCAAAGACGTTATTGCAATCTTTGAGCAATATAAAAGTAGCACCATTCAGGAGGTCGCATCGATGACCAACGCTACCCTCAACTTCAAAACAGCACCCGCTCATCAAGTCTTAGCCGCAGCAGGTAAAAAGATCTTACGGCCGGGGGGACGCACTGCTACAGAACAATTATTTGAGTGGGCGAATTTCCAACCAGGGGAGACGGTACTAGAGCTAGCTGCGAGTTTTGGCTATAGTGCGATCGCGTTAGCAAAACGGTTTGGTGTTCGGGTTGTCGGCGTCGAGAAAAATCCCGACAGTGTAGCACGAGCACGAGAAAATATCCGTGCTGCTGGTTTAGAAGAACAGGTGGAAATTATCCAAGGAGATATTTTTCACCTCGACGCGATTCCCGGACAGTTTGATTACGTCTTTGCAG
>JAIUYC010001000.1 GCA_020216575.1 Coleofasciculus sp. S288
CATGTAATTCACAAACCAGTCGCTAGAGGCTCTGGCATCTTCTACATAGAAGTGAACGTACTCAATTTTCATTGCTTGATCGAACTGGGAGCTTCCTGAGAGTCAATATTGCCGTTTTTCTAAAATTTTCAGGTCATTCCCAAGGAATATCGTGCCATATCAGAAAAACAAGTGGCTTTCTGGTTGAATATTGATTTCCATTGGCACGGCTTGCGGGTCAGCCTTGAGAGCGAACAAGATGGCGTTAGCAGCAGTTTCTGGCGTTAGCATTTTTGAGCGGTCTACTTTTAAACTGATAGCATCCCAGAAGGGAGTATCAACACCGCCCAAGTAGAACAGCGTAAACTTGATGCCGTAGCGTCTGAGTTCGTCCGCCATGCACTTACTGAAACCAACAACACCAAACTTGGACGCGCAGTAAGCCGATGCCATTGCCATCGAGTGCTTGCCCAAAATTCCAACAATGTTGCAGATGTGACCGAAGCGTTTTTCTTTCATCACCTCTGCTGCGGCCTGACAGGTGTAGAAGCTACCTTTCAAGTTTAGGTCGAGCATCGCGTCTAGATCGTCAGGTTCTACTTTGTTGTATTGCTTCATCACTCCAGCCCCCGCTGCATTCACCAGTATGTCAATTTGACCGAACTGAACGACAGCTTTCTCCATGAGTGTTTTGACTTGCTGCGGCTGAGTGATATCTGTGGGTACGGTCAAAATTGGTTTTTGAGCCGTTGTCGGTAGTTGAGACACTAGAGTTGCTAAGCGATCGCTATCTCTTGCCGCTAGTACGAGACGTGTATCCTCTACTGCTAGTTTGCGTGCCAGTGCAGAGCCAATGCCGCCTGTCGCACCGACTACAACAACAACTTTGTCGTGCATTTTATTTACATTTCTTTACATCTTTATTCATGATACAAGGAAGGTCATAGGTAGTAGGTACTAGGTGCTAGGAATCTTGCATGCATCCCACAAACCACGAACCATGAACCACAAACGCCCTCTCCCTCATCCTTTTTAGTCAATGAAATCTAACTTTGAGGAGAGTTGGATCTCACAAGAATCCAACCATTGGAAGAAATAATGGACTATTCGTTGCGGTATAAGCCTACTAGGCTCTTATTTTATTCCAAGGGTAAAACTCTGGGCTGAGGTAGTTATTAGTGAGAAATAAATGAGATGAAGGGTATAAACCGAGATGTACCAGTAGAGAGCAATTTTCATAGAGCAGCTCTAGGTGAAATCTCCTCGAATCAGACTCCCTTGACTGAGGCTCCTATTAACAATAATGAAACAGCGTTCAAAGGGGAGGTCTTCTTAGTTTTCGCAGGTTTTTTAGGAATAGTTGTGGTACTGCGTTTTTGTAGGCGATTGGTCACCCAAAAGCCTAGGGTAAACAACTTGCATACCTTCAAGCATTGCCAGAAAATCCCCTGTTCAAACTGTCGGTTCTATAAAAATGAACCCTATCTCAAATGTGCCGTACACCCTCTTAAAGTTTTAAAGTCAGAAGCAATTGGCTGCCCGGATTACTGGTCGCTGGACAGCAACAAATTTCCTGATTAACCCGAAGCTCGTAGAGGTTCGTTCAATAAGGTTAAAGCAGGCGATATCCAATCTGAATCTAATGAATAGGGAAAAGCAGAAAAATTGGTATCAAAAGCAAACATTAAGGTAATTGATATAACTATCATGACAAAGCTTGCTTATCACGCTTCCCACGAACAGTTTAAACCGAGCGAACTCTTGAAATATGCTCAGATGGCTGAACAGGCTGGATTCACCGCCATATCCTCCTCCGACCATTTTCACCCTTGGAGCGATCGCCAGGGAGAAAGCGGCTTCTCTTGGGCATGGTTAGGCGCCGCCATGCAGGCAACCTCCCTCCCCTTCAGCGTTGTTTGCGCTCCCGGACAGCGGTATCACCCTGCCATTGTTGCCCAAGCCGTCGCCACGCTTACAGAAATGTTTCCCAACCGCTTCTCGGTGGCACTAGGAAGTGGTGAGGCACTCAACGAGCGAATTACTGGGGACCACTGGCCTCCCAAATCCGAACGCAATGCTCGCCTCAAGGAGTGTGCCGATATCATCCGCGCCCTGTGGGCTGGAGAAACGGTGACTCGCTATGGTCGGGTACGTGTCGAGGAGGCAACGCTCTACACTCGACCTGAAATTCCACCCCTGATGATTGGAGCTGCTGTCACGGCTGAAACAGCAGAGTGGCTGGGTTCTTGGGCGGATGGGTTACTTACCATCTCTCGCCCCCCTGAAGAACTCCGGAAAGTGGTAGAAGCATTTTATCGAGGTGGGGGAGAAGGTAAACCGATGCATCTTAAAGTGCAAATCTCCTACGCCAAGAATGAGGCAGAGGCAAGGGCAGGAGCCTACGAACAGTGGCGTACTAACATTTTTAGGAGCATTACGCTAGCGGAACTCTGGACTCCCAAGCAGTTTGATGCCGCCGCCCAGTTTGTAAAACCAGAGGACATGGACTGCGCCGTGCGGATTTCTGCTAACCTCCAGCAGCATATCGAGTGGTTGCAAAAGGATCTAGAACTTGGATTTAGCAAGCTTATCCTGCACAACGTCAATCGCGAGCAGCAACAATTTATCGAAGTCTTTGGAGAGAAAGTACTCCCAGCTCTCGCGAGTTCCTAGACGCGGGGACACGGGGACGCGGAGACATGAGTCTTTGATACTCGCCAACGAGTCTTTGATACTCGCTCATGAGTCTTTGATACTCGCCAACGAGTCTTTGATACTCGCCAACGAGTCTTTGATACTCGCCAACGAGTCTTTGATACTCGCC
>JAIUYC010001001.1 GCA_020216575.1 Coleofasciculus sp. S288
TTCTTTTCCTTCATCGAGACGCAAGCCATGCCTACCTTTATCGCTGAGGTTCGGGACGTAAGAGGAAATACGAAGAAAGAGAAAGTTGACGCGATTTCTTCCGAACAAGCCCGTAGCATTCTCCAAAATCGCTACCCTTCCGTTGGGAAGATCAGAAAAACCCTAAGCCTTGACCTTGATTTGTCAGAACTTCAGACAAACATGAGCAAGGTTACGGTCAAAGATAAAGCCGTCTTTTCGCGTCAGTTTGCAGCCATGGTTAACGCGGGGGTGGCGATGGTTCGCTGTCTTAGCGTTTTATCAGATCAGTGTCCTAATCGTAAGCTGAAGAAGGCACTTCTCACCATTAACGGTGAGGTGCAGCAGGGAACGAACTTGTCTGACGCCATGCGCAAACATCCGGCTTGCTTTGATAATCTCTACGTCAGCATGATACAAGCTGGCGAAGTTGGAGGTGTCCTTGACGAAGTTCTCAACCGCTTAGCGAAGCTGCTTGAGGATATGGCTCGGCTGCAAAACCAAATTAAATCCGCCATGGCTTACCCAACCGTTGTTGGATTCTTAGCGACGGTTGTCTTTTTCGCAATGACGGTGTTTTTAATACCAATTTTTGGGGAAATTTTTGAAACGCTGGGAGCCGAATTGCCTCCTCTAACTCAATTTATGCTCTGGTTGAGTGGAATTCTCAGAAGCTGGAAAATT
Source organism: Coleofasciculus sp. S288 (assembly GCA_020216575.1). Lineage (GTDB taxonomy): Bacteria > Cyanobacteriota > Cyanobacteriia > Cyanobacteriales > Coleofasciculaceae > JAIUYC01. The sequence continues at coordinate 703 of JAIUYC010001001.1, forward strand.
CTCATCCCAATCGGGATTATCATCGTTACTGTCTTTGCTCTCAGGCAATACTACAAAACGCCAGTTGGTCGCGTGCAAATTGATGGCTTTTTGTTAAAAATGCCTTTGTTTGGCGATTTGAATGAAAAGAATGCGGTTGCTCGTTTTTGCCGAATTTTTGGAACGTTGACTCGTTCGGGTGTGCCGATTCTCAGCTCCTTAGAAATTGTCCGAGATACGTCAGGTAATCAGGTAATCGCCAATGCGGTGGAAGCCGCAAAATTTGAGATTCAACAAGGTGGGATGATCAGTCTAGCTTTGCAAAGAGAGCAGGTTTTTCCGATTCTGGCGATTCAAATGATTAGTATCGGGGAAGAGACAGGAGAGTTGGATTCAATGATGATGAAGGTGGCTGATTTTTATGAAGATGAAGTAGAGCAAGCCGTTAAAGCTCTCACTAGTATCATAGAACCCATCATGATTGTTCTCTTAGGGGGAATGGTGGGAATAATTCTGATTTCCATGTACCTTCCTCTATTTTCTGTGTTCGATCAACTGGGGTAACAAATTTTGGATTTTGGATTTTAAGGACGAGTCAATTTAAGTTTCAAAATCCAAAATCTAAAGTCGAATTTCTAGAATTATCATGCCTGTTAAGCAATCTGATTATGAAGCTAGCTTGGCGGAGTATAGCAACCGCGAGGCGGCGATCGCACTTCTCAAGAAACATCGGCCTTACTTAGAGATGATTCCCAGTATGCGCCGACCGGACGAGAGCGTGATCGCCATTCCTTTGCCGATTGTGCGCATTCGCCATCCCAAGACACTAGCATTACATAACGGCATCAGCCCGACAACCTTGCAGGGAACCGTTTGCCTCCCCTGTGATATTGCCATTTTGATGTGCGATCCAGAGTGGAAAATTAAGATGGGGGGTGAGATTTTTGTTTTCATTCATCGCCCCCACGAAGACTTTTCCGACTTGCTCAGTCGCTGGCGACAAACGCAAGTACTACTGGACAAAGACTATGAATGGCTGATGCCTCCTAGCTATCAACACATACTTAGCGAGGGAGATGATCGTTTCTACCCCTTGTTCGTTCTGTTTCCAGAGACGCCGGAACGGATTCAGCGAGGTTTGTTAGGAGCCTGTTTGCCTTTTGTGACACTGGTTCCAGAAACGCTTGACCAAGAGGAGACGCCAGAAACGGTATTTCCTGAGAGTCCACCCGCCTAATATTGATTATTTAAATGTTTGCTACAGATGATTGACGCGGGGACGCGGAGACGCGGAGATTAATGTAATGTATAGCAGCATTTTAGAGAATTGATATAAGGGTTGAACCTTGGCAGGTTGGAAGGTTGAAAGTGAACCGAAATTTTGTAGAGAGACGTTCCGGTGGAACGTCTCTACGGCGAATTCTTGGAGGGGTGAGTTTGACCAGGAAATTATTCATCCCACAGACAGTCTACATAAACCCGCCCAGGCAGTGGAGCTGCGCTCGGAAAACCCGCCCCTACAGATACACCTTGACGGGGCTAGCTTCCCATCAGTGACATGCTCTCGAATCTCACCCAAATTGAGACTTTAAGATTTGCTTTATTAGTAGCGTTTAATTTGTCCTTTACAGTTAGAGAAATGGTGAGATTACCTCATCAACCCGAAGAACGGTCAACACGTTAAAGCACTTCTTAGATTTAGCTATGAAATCTGCTCAACTAGGCTGGAGCCTATTGTGGGCTGGTGTTTCGCTGACGGGAATACTTGCTGCTTTTCCTGTACTCGCTCAATCTATAATACCAGCGACTGACAGTACTGGCACGGTTGTTACTTCTGAAGGGAACCACTTCGATATCCATGGTGGTTCTCTTTCTGATGATGGGGCGAATCTCTTCCACTGTTTTGAGAAATTTGGGCTGGATTGTGGGTAGGTTGCTAATTTTCTTTCTAATCCTGAGATTCGCAATATCCTGGGCTAGTCGTGGCAGTTTTCCCTTACCGCTAGAGTTGGCAAAGGTGGGAGACAACACCTTAACCCATCCCTACTTCTGGAGTTCGTTCACGATGGTTGGCAATCCTTGGTAATGAGCTAATGTGGATCAAGTTTGCATATCCCAGACA
>JAIUYC010000009.1 GCA_020216575.1 Coleofasciculus sp. S288
CGTGGTCTTCAAACCCCACCTTGCGATACAAGCTTTGTGCTCTTGTATTTTCCTGATCAACTTCTAGATGGAGTGCTTGAATTCCTAAAGAGGGGCAAACCCCTTCTACAAACTGAATAGCCTTTGTGCCTATCCCTTTTCCTCGATGGCTTTCTCGAATGTAAAGTTCATCAATAAATGCATCGCGCCCTAGAAATTCCAAGCTGTAGCCAAATGTAAGGACGATATAGCCAATCGCTTCAATGCCGTCCTGAATTAGCCACACTCGCCCTAGAGATTCATTATTCAAAAGTTTTGCCAATAATGCATGAACTGTGGAATCATCAAATGGAAGATGTTCAAGTTTGTGACACTCGCGGATGAATTCTACAAGAGTTTCAATATCAGAATTATCACCAAGTCTGAAATGAATTTCCATTCGGGACTCCCATCTTTAGCAATTATTTAATCTTCCCAATCTTTCGCCCAACTTCTTCAATCTGGGCATAGTTGGAATTTTGGGTGGAGATAAACTTCTTCGCCTCAAATAAATCGAGAATTTCTTTTTGTTCTGGCACGTTGGGGTCGAGTTTCAAAAAGGCCTCCTGGACTTTCTTGACAAACTCCTCGTCATATTTCTGTTTGACTTCTGGATGAATTACCCAGTGGTAGTCGTAGTAAGACGGTGTCTGCCAGATAACATCGACTCTGGAAAGGTCTACCTCCTTATTTTCTACTCGTTGTTGCCAGACTTTTTCATTCACTGCCCCCACTTCGTAAGTGCCTGCTTCTACGAGTTTGATGGTCTTATCATGGTCACCAGAAAATCCGGGTTGACCTTTGAAATCTTCCAGCTTGACACCAGCTTGTTCCAGGAAATATTGGGGCATTAAACGCCCGGAAGTGGAGGACTCACTACCAAACGTGAAGGTATGACCTTTAAGCTGGTTCAGATCCGATATATCTTTTAAGGGTTTGAGTCCACTCTGTTTATTAGCAATAAACAGGCTGTGGAATTGCTCGTCTACGTCACGCTGTGCTACTGCTTCTGCCCCCGGAACCTGCAATCTTGCCTGAACCCCTGTCAAGCCCCCAAACCAAACTAACTCCAAATCCCCTACCTTAAAGGCAGTAACAGCAGCCCCGTAGTCATTAACAGGCTTGTATTCCACGGGTACGCCCAGTTCCTTCTCTAAATAGGCAGCTAGCTTCTCATACTGACGGTGCAACTTTTGCGGATCTTGGTCTGGAATTGCCCCCATCGTCAACGTTTGTGCCTCGGTTCCACCGTTTGTTGCTGAAGTCTCAGAGGATTGAGGCGAACAAGCTACCAGTGGCAGCACTAACAGCAACAGCCCTGATAATAAAACTTTTTTCATGCCAGGATTTATTTTTTCCTTTATCTACCGTTTCCAGATATAGCGAGCGATCGCCTCTCCCACTTTAACCGAGATACCCTCGTAGCACTGCTATCGCAACGGAAGGATATATCGGGGGAAAGAAGTGCTCTCAAAAATTCAATTGCACAATTAGATCAGAACTACATGAAAAATTGCAGTTCGGTACTCAGGCTATCTTGCCTTGAATTTAGCGGAGCGTAAACAGTGGTTGCCAATAACGTACTAAGTCCAGATGCACTGAGTCATCTGACTACGGAAGAACTTAAACAAGAACTTCTCAAGCTGGCCGAACGCCGAAACACAGAACCTATCAAACAAAAGGTGCAGTTTTATGCACAGGAATTAGCACCAATTGTTGAGGAGTTGAGTCGGCGCAATCCGTATCCCAATCCTGAAGATCAAGTACCACTCGTCCTTGGCGCGTGGGCATCCGTATGGTCTACTATTCCTTATCAAGACCTTCTGCCAGGACGCATTCGCGAGCAGTCTTACCAAATTTTTCACGACAACGGTTACTATGCCAATATGGCACGCTACGCACCAGGGCATAAGGTTCCTTTTCTGCAAAAGTTATCATCACTGCTACTGGCTTACGACTTGATGGTGCTGCAAACGTATGAGGTACGAGATGGTCGGTGGTGCATCCAGAATGTTGGCATAAAACAGGCGTTTCGATTGGCAGCAATTCCTCTGAGTGTTGAAAAGGCGGAGGCTTGGTTTAGGGAAACTGTCAAATCGAGAGCGGAAAAATTATCTCAAGACATGGATTCTCTAGAAGCACCTTCCCTAGAAAACCTGGACAAAAGTACTGCCAAACGGTTGAAAACAGCTTTCTTGATGGTGCCTCAGTTTGAGCATTTATATATAGATCGCGATTTTCGCGTTGTTAAGACTCGGCGAGAAGCCAAACAGCGACCTTCTTATACCATTGCTACTCGTCTTCAGTGATTAGTAATCGCATGGCATAAAAACGGTAGGGACACAGCATGTTGTGTCCCTATGCTACTTGACTCGCAGAAGGGCGATAGTATCTTTGTTACCTCAAACTTTCTGGCAGCTAACTAAAGCAAAATCCTAAATCCTTTTTGAGTGAAACGAGGCAGCAAAATGGTGGGGTATCCGTACCAACAGTCGAAGTAACCCTACCTTTTGTAGGATTTATACAACAAAATTGCGGGTAAACCACACCAGACGATTCTCTAAGGAATTTGCGAGGATGAACTTAGGAATCGGAGGGCAATGAATGAAATTTTTCCTACAACCACTCTACAAAGCATATCGATTGATTCTACGAAATCCTCAATATCGGTGGGTAGCGATTATAGGCAGCTTAATTTATCTGTTAAGTCCTATTGATTTTGCTACAGATGTTATTCCGTTTGTGGGGTGGATTGATGATGGACTGGTTGCAACTCTGCTGGTTACTGAAGTTTCTCAAATTCTCCTAGAGCAACGTAAAGCCAACAGAACGAAGAGTGCTGATATTGATGCTGTTTCAGCCAGCTAGACCGATAAATGTCTCGTCCAAATTTATAACATTGCGAGGAACTAAACATGTCTGAATCTGTTAAAGAGCAAATCCCTGCTGAGCTTCAGAACGCCAAATCTGAAGAGAGAATACGGACAGAACGAATTTATGAAATTGTTCGAGATGCTTTTTCTCAAACCATCGCTGAAGTAAAAGAAGGGTCGGGTGAAATTAAGGCGATCGCAAAAGAAAGTCTCTCCAAAATCTTGAAAACTTTAAATGAGAAGAGCGAGGAGAGTCAGGAAACTAATGAGAAAGCTCCTTCAACCAGTTCCAATTTTTTGGCACTTTTCAAAGCGATTAAAAATCGGTTATTTGTATATTTGCACCAGGAATATAAGGACTTGCCCAATCAATACACCCAATTGAAAAATCGGGCGGTCAATCTTGATACAAACTTGACTGAGCGTTATGGCGATCGCTACATTGCTGTGAAGCAACGCCTAGAGAAAGGAGTCGCCTGGTACAACACTGTAGCAGTGCAAGCGAAAACGACGGAACCTACTGTTTTACAACAGAGACAAGTAGAGGTTGAGAACCAGCTAAGTGAAGCAGGTGCAACACTGGCTCAAAAGGAACGACACATTAAACAACAGCTAAAAGAACGCCTACAATCCGCTGTTGCTAAGCTTTGATGTTTTGAAATTTAAAGGAGTGAATCATCATGAAACTTATTCGCTTTGCTCTTGGAATTCTTCTGCCACCCGTCGGCATTTTCATGACCTACGGAGTAAGTACAACCTTGCTAATTAATATCCTGCTGACTCTTCTCGGTTGGGTTCCCGGTAGCATTCATGCTGTTTGGGCGATCGCTAAACATGAAGAAAAAGTCAGCCAACAACAAGGTACGGTCTAAAAGCACCTTGCTACCTTGATAATTTGGATTGGATAAATTCTGTTGTTTGCAAAATGGAGAACTAAAATGCTGGGATTTTTTCTGACAACGTTGATTAGTGCGTTAAGTCTATTAGTGGTTGACCTGGCAGTTCCAGGAGTGAGTATTGCCACATTTCCTGTCGCTTTACTGGCAGCAATCTCCATCGGGTTGGTTAATAGCTTGATCAAGCCAGTTTTGTCGGTTTTATCACTGCCAATTAACATCTTAACGTTGGGTTCTTTCTCCCTCGTCGTAAACGGTGTATGTTTCTGGCTAGCTTCACTGCTAGTTCCTGGTTTTACGGTTCATGGACTACTGGCAATTATTCTGAGTCCCATTGTCCTGTCCTTTGCTAGCACGCTCTTGAACAACTACTTTGCTGAAAAAGGTATTGGTCAATCTCTTCCTGGAACCCACTCCAATACAGCCCTGGAAGCTGGAGAACAGTAATATCCACTAGGGCATCGGTCAAGTAATCCGAGTTGACAAAAGTACTGTCATGTGGGTCACTCAACAACATCGACTTGTTAAGTGCATTCGCTTTCATCAGGGGTTATGTTATGCGTCCTCCCCACTGGCATCTTGCCCTTTCCTCGCTAAACTCTAGAAATGGTTGCATCTGGAGTCAGCTAGGTTGAACTCGAAGTATTTAGCCGTTGAAAGTCACGATCGCAATGTTCTTCCTCCTGCATGGGAAGAATTATCTTACAAGTGCGCCCCGCGATCGCATCGCCTAACGGTTGCTGAACCCAAGACACCTTACCAGTCCCAACTAACGCCAGGATGTCCCAGAATCCCGCCAAATATCCAACTGCGGCAGTATCAGCGTCAAGCTGTAGCAAACTGGTTTTCCAATCAGGGGCGAGGAACACTGAAAATGGCGACGGGGAGTGGGAAGACAATTACAGGATTGGCGATCGCAACTGAACTGTATCAGAAAATTGGCTTGCAGGTGTTGCTGGTGGTTTGCCCCTACCGCCACCTCGTCACCCAATGGGCGCGAGAATGCCAGAACTTTAATCTAGAACCAATCCTGGCATTCGAGACGGTGCGCAACTGGCAAAGCCAACTTTCCACGCGACTTTACAACATACATGCTGGCACCCAACCCTTTCTCACCGTCATCACCACCAATGCCACGCTGATCACACCAGGGTTGCAGTCTCAGTTAAAATACTTTCCCGCTAAAACCCTAATTGTAGGAGACGAAGCCCATAACTTGGGTTCCCGACGCCTAGAAGAAAGCTTGCCCCGCAACATTGGGCTGCGTCTCGCCTTGTCAGCCACGCCAGAACGGTACTTTGATGAGGATGGGACGGAAGCGGTATTTGACTATTTCGGTTCTGTATTGCAGCCCGAACTGACTTTAGCGGATGCAATTCGACAGGGAGCACTCGGGCGCTATGTCTATCATCCGATTCTGGTGGAATTAACGGAAGCAGAGTCCAGGGCTTATGCCAAATTGACGAAGCGGATTGGCTGGGCGCTGATGAATGAAGAAGCGATCGATATTAACAATGACACCCTAACATCCTTATTAATGCAACGCGCTCGGTTAATTGGTGCAGCCAGCAATAAGTTAAAAGCGTTGCGGGAGTTGATGGTTGGGCGTCTGGACACCCATCACACCCTGTTTTATTGCGGAGATGGTTCGGTCGAAGGAGACACCAGTGAGGAAAGCAACCGTCAGTTAGCCGCTGTGGCTAGATTGCTGGGGATAGAACTCGGCTATCGCATCAACACCTACACTGCCGAAACTCCTTTGGTGGAACGAGAAGAGTTGCGCCGTCAATTTGAAAGTGGGGAGTTACAAGGGTTGGTGGCAATTCGCTGTCTTGATGAAGGCGTTGATATTCCAGCCGTTGAGACGGCTGTGATTCTTGCCAGTAGCGGTAATCCTCGCCAGTTTATTCAGCGCCGAGGGCGAATTTTGCGCCCACATCCTGGTAAGGAACGCGCTACGTTATTCGACATGATTGTTTTGCCGCCTAATTTGGGACGAGAAACATTGGAAGTCGAGCGTAATCTGCTCAAGAAAGAGTTGAGGCGATTGTTGGAATTTGCTGATTTAGCGGATAATGCGGGGGAGGCTAGGGTTAAGCTGTTGGCGCTTCAGAAGCAATTCGGATTGTTGGATATTTGAGGGGCTAAGGAATGGGAGAGCTGTGCAATCTTCTATTAATTATTCGGGAAGATAGTCCTAAATCATTTAAACAATCTCTCCCACCGAATACTATTTTCCTTTGGGGAGAAAATTTGATAGTTAAAGTTTGCCTAAAGACATGGGTTGGAATCAAAGGCTTGCTCCTGGGGATTCTATAAGTTAAGGGAGGTTTAACTGAGCGTTACTCCCTTCCTGCTAGAAAAATACCTATTTTTTTGAAGAACCACAGAGAACCCAGAGGGCGTAGAGGGAAACAAGAGATGGGGAAGCCTGGGGTGGGAAGGGTGTAGTATTTATTCCTTTGCTGGTTTCTAATTGAATGGCAGGCTGGATTAGAAACAATTTATACAAAATAGTTATCCTGAAACGCTACAATCGTTACCTATAAAAATTAAAGGCGTTTAAATATACCGTTGCTGTTGTTATCTGCTTACTTATTGATCTCTCACGGAAGTCGCGACCCACGTCCCCAGCTAGCGATGGAAAAACTAGCTGAACTGGTTCGCGATCGCCTCAGAACAGGACTAAAACAGGGAACGCACGCCTTGTCGGTTCAAACCAATCGCTACTGGAAACCGTTAGAGGCTAACCGTATAACTGCGTCAACTTGGATACGAAGTAGTGCTGAGTATCCTCTTGTCGGAACAGCGACGTTGGAACTGGCAGAGGAACCCTTACACCAGCAAATCCGGCAATTTGCCAGTGTTGCGCTTGCTGCTGGCTGCAACCACCTCCAGTTGTTGCCCCTATTTCTGTTGCCAGGAGTTCATGTAGTCGAGGATATTCCTCAAGAAGTGGCTCTGGCGCAACAAGAGGTCGGTCAAGCGGTGGTGATCAACCAACGACCTCACATTGGAGATCATCCAGGTTTGAGCAAACTGGTGGCAACCCAAGTGGCAACGGTAAACGCCGACGTCAAGATTTTGTTATCTCATGGAAGCCGTCGCGTGGGTGGCAATGAGTCGGTAGAGGCAGTCGCCAAGCAACTGGGAGCTATGACAGCGTATTGGTCGGTGAAGCCGACGTTAGAGGAGCAGATTGAAGGTTTAGTGCGTGCAGGTTACAAGCAAATCGCAATTCTGCCATACTTTCTGTTTTCAGGAGGCATTACAGATGCGATCGCTCAAATGGTTACCGAACTCCAACAACAGTTTGCCACTGTTGAGTTGAGTCTCGGTGAACCCATTGGAGCGACAGACCAATTAGCCGATTTGCTTGTGGAGTTGATTGCGAGATGAGCCAGACAGAGATCAAGAACGCCGAAGAAGAGAGGAAAACATCTTTGGGTAAGGTGTATTTAGTCGGAGCCGGACCGGGAGACCCGGGGCTGCTGACGCTTAAGGGAAAGGGACTGTTGGAATGTGCCGATGTCGTCGTCTACGATGCACTGGTCAGTCCCCAAATTTTGGCAATGATTAATCCCCAGGCAGAAAAAATTGATGCTGGGAAACGCATGGGGCGTCACTCTCTGTTGCAGGAAAAAACCACCCAGCTATTAATTGATAAGGCACAGACTCATGCTATAGTTGTGCGCCTCAAGGGAGGCGACCCGTTTGTGTTTGGTCGTGGCGGTGAGGAAATGCAGGACTTGGTGCAAGCGGGTGTATCGGTGGAAGTAGTGCCGGGGGTAACCTCTGGGATTGCAGCACCCGCTTATGCCGGAATTCCGTTGACTCACCGAGATTACAGTTCCTCGGTCACATTTGTCACGGGTCACGAGGCAGCAGGGAAGTATCGCCCGAAAGTGAATTGGGATGCGATCGCTCATGGCTCGGAAACGATTGTAATTTACATGGGCGTTCATAATCTGCCCCATATCGTGGCTGAACTCTACCAGGCTGGTTTAAAAGACGAGACGCCCGTGGCTCTGATTCGTTGGGGAACCCGACCCGACCAAGAAGAATTAGTTGGCACCTTGGCAACGATTGTGGAACAAGTTGAGGTGGCTCAGTTTGGTTCGCCTGCGATTGTTGTGATTGGAAATGTAGTGCAGTTACACGGTGTTTTACATTGAAGCAGCTTGACTTAGTTATAAATGAAGTGGGAGTCACCAAACATCAGGTAAGCCAGAAGTCGAGCGATCGCTTCCATGCATCCAGAACCTATATATAATCGAATCACCATCGGGTGCGCCAAATCGCTTTTTGCTCTTTTAGAGTCATAACAGAGCGGTAAGAACTTGAACTAGATAACCGTAAAGGTCATAAGTTTTCTAACCCTCTTGACTTTTAACTCCTATACGGGCGGGTTTAACGAGGGATCTGGCATTCCCAGGATATTCTGGTTAAACTCGCCCCTACGACTCCTAACTTCATACCCCAATCGTTTTCTCCCGTAGAATCACTTAAGCTAGGGGCTAAGGTAAGGGCTGGGGTGCCAAGCTGCCATGATTAACCAAGTCTTAAATAACCGCTATCGCATCGTTAGAGTTTTGGGTTCGGGGACGTCTGGACTCATCTATCTGGCTGCGGATAATCGCCATCCCGATTTCCCCGTTTGTGTGATCAGACAGTTAAAACTTCCCAAGAGAAACTCCCAAGCGTTAGCTCGCCTCCAGTTTCTCCTCGATCGCAAATCGGAAGCCCTAGAACGGCTGGCACAAGATAACCAGAGTCCCGAAATATTGGATTTCTTCATCGAAGACCAAAAGTTTTATCTGGTTGAAGAATTCGTTCCAGGGCATCCCATAAACGCCCCTAGGGACTCCAACCCCCTCCAGGTTGAAGACCAAGGCGTTGTGCGGTTAGAAGAAATGTTGGAGATTCTGGGATCAAAACCCGTATCCGAGTGGAACCAATCGCCAAGACAAGTTATTCCCCAGGAACTGGACATTGATTCTGAAAGTTTACAATCGCAATCCCTGCCGAACTCTCATCGAATTCGTCACAAACGCGAGCCTCGAAAACTCCTCTGGCTCATACTGACAGGGGGAGCAATTTTACTCGTTTTAGTGGGGTTGGTGGTGATTTTCCAGAGTCAATCCCAGGTGAAGGCAAAAGCACTCTACAACCAGGGAGTCGAAAAACTTAAACAGGGCGATTTGCAAGGAGCGATTAAAGATTTCAACCAGGCAATTCGGCTCAATCCCAACGATGCCGCAGTCTACGGAAACCGAGGAAATGCTCACTATGACTTGGGAGCCTATAAAGCTGCGATCGAAGATTACAACAAAATGATTCAGCTCGATCCAAAAAATGCTGGTGCTTACTACAATCGAGGACTTGCCCGTTATGAGTTAGAAGATTGGCAGGGAACGGTTGAGGATTTAAACCAGCTAATTCGCCTCCAACCTACTGATGGCGACGCCTACTACAAACGGGGTGTTGCTCACTACGAACTAGGAAACTACGAAGCGGCAATTGAGGATTTAAATCAGGCAATTCGGTTCAATCCCGAGGATGCCAAGGCTTATGCTTCACGAGGGCTGGCGCGTGCGGCGACAGGGAATAGGCAGCAGGCAATGGCAGACTACACCAAGGCAATTGCCTTAGATCCCAAAGATGCTACGGCTTACTACAGTCGGGGGAGAGCAAGATTTCTTTTGGGAGACTATGAAGGAGCTGTTGAGGACTACAATCGGTCTATTGACCTCGATCCGAAGGATGCTGATGCTTACACTAACCGTTGCAGTGCGAGGTTGAATTTAGGGGCTTATAAAGACGCGATCGCGGATTGTACCCAGTCAATCGAACTCAATCCCAACAGCGACACTGCCTATAACAATCGGTGTATTGCCTACTTCAACCTCAAACAGTACGAAGACGCCCTCAAAGATTGCAGCCAAGCAATTCGCATTGCTCCGACGAATGACACGGCTTACAGTAACCGGGGAGATGTGCGTCGGGAGTTGGGAGATAAGCAAGGATCGCTCGAAGATTATACCCAAGCGATTCGGTTGAATCCAAACAACAGCGTTGCCTACAGTAACCGAGGGGATGCTCGTCGAGACTTAGACGACGATCGCGGTGCTCTCCAGGATTACACTGAAGCCATTCGGATCAATCCTAAAAATCCCTTTGCGTTCTATGGACGAGCACTAACCAACGTTGCCTTGGGAAATAAGTCTGAAGCGATCGAAGATTTCCAAGAAGCATCCAGACTCTTTTTAGATAGCGGCAGGATTGGTGGCTACAACGATGCTCAGTTCCAGCTCAAAAAGCTTCGCAACTAGGATAATAGGGAAATCAGGCATATCTTTGCAGGAGGCTTGATAACCATGACGATTGCATCCCAGAAACTAACGTTTGAGGACTATCTTAACTATGACGACGGCACTGATACCCAGTATGAGCTAGTGAACGGGGAGTTAGTGCCGATGCCGCCGGAGTCTCGCCTTAATTCGCAGATAGCGATGTTTCTTGTGTTTGAGCTAGCTAAACTCGTACCGTCTTATCTTATCTGTCACAAAGATACTGAGATAGAAGTGAGTGGCAGATTTGCATCGGCGCGACTGCCCGATGTGATGGTGTTGACAGAGGAATTGAATACCATTTTGGGCAATGCTCGTGGCACAATTACCCGCGATATGCCGCCGCCTCAGTTAGTTGTTGAAGTGGTGTCACCAGGGAAGGACAACGAAGATCGAGATTATCGCTACAAGCGCTCTGAGTATGCGGCGCGGGGAATTGAGGAATATTGGATTGTTGACCCGATGCGGCAGATGTTTACGGTGCTGACGCTGGTAGATGGGCTGTATGAGGAGCAAGTGTTTCAGGATGATGAGCGTATTGTTTCGCCGACGTTGCCGGATTTGGAATTGACAACTGAGAGGGCGATGAATGTTGGAGGTTGAGATTCGAGCAGATAGGGAGGCGTTGGAGGAATTGCGTAGGATATTGAGCATACTTGACCAGTCTTTGCGAGAGGTATAGCAGCCATGTCCCTTGCAGCTAAAACAATGACGCTTGAGGACTACCTCAACTATGACGATGGCACAGATACTCAGTATGAGTTGGTGAATGGAGAACTAATTGTAATGCCTCCAGAGAGTGAACTCAACAGACGGATTGCCACGTTCTTGTTTGCCTACTTTCTGCAACAGGGAATTCCGCCCTATCGATTGACAATGAAGACTGAAATCGTGGTTAGTGGTTCGCGGGCAACGACACGCTTACCCGATCTAATGGTACTTTCTGAGGAACTGGCAACAGCACTCTCAGGGGCAAGTCGCTCAACGGTGATAGCAGATATGCCTCCACCGATATTAGTGGTTGAGGTGGTTAGTCCAAATCAGGAGAATCGAGACTATCGCTACAAGCGTTCTGAGTACGCCGCACGGGGCATTGCAGAATATTGGATTGTTGATCCGATGCAACAACGAGTCACAGTGCTGGAGTGGGTGGATGGGCTGTATGAGGAGCAAGTGTTTCAGGGTGATGAGCGTATCATCTCACCAACGTTGCCCAATTTGGAATTGACGACTGAGAGGGTGATGAATGCTGGAAGGTAGCTCCCAATCTAATATTAGAATCGAGCGATCGCACCTATCATCCCACCTTTAAAGCTTTTCAAATTTTGAATGGCTTACTCCCTAGCTGCGACCGATAGGGGAAGTGTAACAATAATAGTCGTGCCGACGCCTACTTCACTCTTCAGGGCTATTTCCCCACTCTGTAACTCCAGACATTTTTTGACAACACTTAAACCCAAACCCGTTCCTGGAATATTCTCAATATTTTTGCCCCGATGGAATAGCTCAAACAGATGGTTTTGGTCTTCTAAGGGAATGCCAATCCCTTGGTCTTGGATTTTGAAAATTGCCTTTTCCTGCTCACAAATTAAAGTAAAATTAATCTGTCCTCCTTGAGGAGAATATTTAAGAGCATTTGTCAGTAAATTAGTCAAGATAGAATGCAGTAGTTTTTCATCAAGGTGTGCTATTGAGCATTGCCCCTGAGTTACAAACGTCATTTGATGATTAGAACTGGCATTGAGTTACTGCTCTTCCACCAAGCGGCGACAGAATTTTTCTAGGTCAATCGGTTGAGGATTAACCTCCAATTTCCCACTTTCCGCTCGATTGATAGTCAGAAGAGTATCGAGCAGTTGCGTCATGTGTTTGGAAGCCATTTCAATGCGCTGAATATTTCGCAGCCTTTTCTCTTCCGAGTCATCTTTAGCGATCGCTTTTAATAATTGGGCGCTACCCAAGATGGTGCTGAGTGGGGTGCGAAATTCGTGAGAAACCATGGAAAAGAAGCGCAGTTGGAGCCGTCTGAGTTCCTTTTCAGCCTCCAAGCAAGAGCGAATTTCTTCAGCTTGCTTCAACTCTGTCACGTCTGCGGCTGTCCCCAAAATTTGCTGAGGGATGCCCTCATGATTCCTTGTGAATACAACCTCCCAATTGTGAAGCCAGCGCCATTCCCCCTTGGCATTTTTCATGCGGAATTCGTCTTCAATGACTTCACCATCCTTGGCTAGGGTAAATTTTTCCTGAAGTGCCGCAAGCTTGCCCAAATCATCAGGGTGCGAAACATCTGCAAAAAACTGGAAACCCTTGGCTTGGATTTGCGCTTGCCTACAGCCAAAAAACTCCTCCACCTGGCGATTGGCGTAGACGTTACGGGTTTGGAAGAGTTCATAAATATAAATCATCGTGGGAGTCGTGTCGGCAATCTGCTGGATGAACCGCTGACTGGCCCGCAACGCTTCCTCTGCTTGCTTGCGTTCAGTGATGTCGCGCAGCACTGCCAGATGCCGTCCTGGCAGAAAGTTGGCGGTGGCAGCAAACTCAACAATTCTCACCGTCCCGTCGGGGCGTAGGAGTGATACTTCGCCCGTTCTCTGCCCTTGTTCTCGAAAGGGATGCCATGTGGGTTCAAGAACGCAATTCGGCTCCATAAAATCAGCAATCCGCTTGCCCAAGAGTTCTGCAAGCGGTAAGCCGAATAGCTGACAAGCGGCTGGATTTGTCTCTACATAAGTCCCCTCGTCATTGGTAATTGCGATCGCATCGAGTGCTCCCTCGAAAATTGCTCGCAACTGAATTTCCCGAATCCGGATGTCGGTGACATCAGTGGCAGCGCAGGTAATTCCGATAATTTCTCCATCTGGATTTTGCAACGGTTCCACTGTCAAATCGCAGTACCGCACTTCGCCATCAAAAGTCAGCGCCGTCTCTCGTCGCATTCCCACCCTTGTTGTCAACACTTGGCCCTTAATGGCGGTTAGCTGTTGGGCATTTTCAGGCGAATTGAGTTCGGTTTCCAATTTCCCTAAAACCTCTTCAGGATTGAAATCGGGAGCGGGATGGTATATCCAGGTGTAACGCAAGTCAGTGTCTTGATTAAAGACGACGATGGGCGAATTTTTCAACGCCGTCCGGAAGCGTTCCTCATTCACCCTCAGTGCCTCTTCTACCTGCTGACGTTCCAGAATCTCTGCCTGGAGTGAAGCGTTGCTTTGGGTTAATTGGGCAGTCCGTTCCTGAACCCTGATTTCTAAATCATCATAAGCTTGGCGCAGAGCTTCTTCTGCCTGTTTGCTACGGCTGAGTTCCCGTTGCACCTGTTGATAGAGATCAGCCTGCTGAATTGCGATCGCAACTTGGAACGCCAATTGCTGGAGTAAATCGATCTCGAACGATTGCCATTGTCTGGCTTGGCAACACTGA
>JAIUYC010001002.1 GCA_020216575.1 Coleofasciculus sp. S288
ATCGAGTTGGAACCGATTCCTGGAAAGCCATCAGTACGGGCGATGGATTGTCTCCAGCGTTGTTTTAACAAGGGGTTACTCATCCGCACGACGGGAGACATCATTGCCCTATCTCCGCCTTTAATTATCCAGAAAGACCATATCGAGCAAATGTTTGAGATTTTGGCGGGAGTATTGCGAGAGTTACCCTAGAAGGGCTACTATTTTACCCCCCATAGTGACCGTCAGTGACTTTACCCCTGAAAACAAAGTACTGATAGATGTTGTAGAACAACATGACGGGGATGAGCGCACCGATAAGGATAATCATGAAAACCAGCGCACTTGGATTGGATCGGCGGCTGCTTCGTAGATGGTGATCTCTGTGGGGATGATATAGGGAAAGACGACCAATGCCAGCCCAACAAACGTGAGCAAAAAGAGGAGAATTGTCCAGACGAAAGGGGTTCTTTCTTTTTTACAGTTGAGGCTTCTCAGGAGCAACCCAATCAACAGAAGTCCGAGCAAGGGAATTGCGGCAAAGATACAGCAACTCCGAGAGCTACGCCAGCCTGAGTTTCAACCTTAACGACCAAAATTTTTCCGTTGCTAAAATTAAGCCAAGCTGCCTGATCAGCTAAAACCTTACGCTAAAGCCCTGAAGACTGAATGCCATCTGCGCCCTCTAGCATGATTTGAGCGATCGCTTCAAACGTATCCGCCCAAGCTTGCTGCACCTTGGTTGTCCAATCCTCTTTAAGATACTGCTCAAAGGTTTGCAGCAAGGCAGCGCCAACTGCCGGATAATGTTTTTCGATTACCCCATAACCTTTATGTTTGGCTCCTAAATCTAACAGGATGGGAACCAGTCGATCAGGATTGCGGACATTTTCGACCAAAAGTACCAGCGCACTGATCAGTTTTTGCTGCTGTTTTTCCATGTCGGTGTCGCGAAACATTGAGCGCAGTTCTGGGCTGCTTCTAAATAGATTTTGATAAAAACTTGCCGAGAATTCAGTCGCATGAGGTTTAATTTTTTCAAAACTACTTTCAACCAACTCAACCTGAGAAGGGGGTTTGGGTTGATCGAGGTTTGGTTGTTGCGGAGAGACTTCCTGCGGTGACGGACTCAATCGATCTGAACGGTGAGTCGGATTTTCTGAGTTTTCAAGACAGGATATGGGCAATTGTGTAGACGAAATGGGTAATGAATCACGCAAAGAAACATCAACCGTGTCTTTAGGTTCAATGCCCTGCTCTTCAAACGCTTTCCAGATGCGACGGTAAAGCGTGTCACGAATGCTGTTAATTGCTAGAGGTTCTTCTGTCCAGATTTTGAGTTTGTAGACCACTCCTTGGCGGTCAAAACTAGCAATTTCGACTTTTGCCGTCAAACTCGTGGAGATCTTAGAGTTCTCGCGAACGGCATTCAGCAGAATGGCTGTCACGGTATCAGGTGAGTGTTCATAGCCGATCGGCACGTCAAGATGGAACCGAGCCATCCGGCTTCTGCGCGTATAAGAGGTAAGGCTTGCACTCCAAAACAGTTGGTTTGGAATTACTAGCTCCACATGATCATTGGTCTTAATGGTGGTGGCTCGTAGATTAATTTCTTCAACCCGTCCCATCTTGTTGTTGAATTCAATAATGTCGCCTGGACGTAGGCTTCGCTCAAACAGCAGTATAATACCGCTTAGGAAGTTAATCACAATGTCCTTGAGACCAAAGCCGATGCCGACGGCTAACCCACCAGAGATGGCAGCGATCGCGGTCGAATCGAGTTTCAATTCACTAAACGCCACAAACAGCCCTAAGCCAATCAAAAAGTAACGCAGTAGAATCAGCAAAGCATCCAGCGTTGCTTCGTCTATATGCAGGCGATTGAGCAGCAATTTACGTAAGAATTGCGCTAAACTGCTCACTCCGGCGAACCAAAGATATAGCCCAATCGATGCCGCAAATAAACCGCGCAAGGTGACGGTGGTTTTAGCAACTGTGAATAGTTGAGTATCTCCCAGCAGTGAAATGTCACCGAACAACCCTATAAACTGAATCACGGCGTAAGTGATAAAGAGCGGCAGCAAAAAACGCACCACCAGCGTTGCATGAACCTCTTGACCAAATATCACTAAAACGATTGCCGCGATCGCCCGATAAACGAAAAACAGAGAGAGCAACGGCAAAAAGAACGTCGCGATTAAATTCAGGTTCCAAGACCCTGAAGTTGGAAAAACTTGCACCAGTAACCAGAGCGTTCCCCACAGCAGCAACGGAAACAAAAGTGCACGAAACAACTCAGTACCAATTCTGACCCACTGGTAGGAGTGGAGTTGCAAGAAGGTTGTCACTCGGTGAAGCGCTGGCTGAAATTGCTGATAAAGCGATTTAAGCGACGAGCCATCAGCCATATCAATAACATCACAACAGTAAACAGAACAATCTGTAGCCAAATAATAGGACGGCGCAGAATTTGCAATTGAATCCGAAATAGCTGAAGTAAGTAATCAGCTTTTGGCGTGATGTCAGTTTGCACCTTGTTTCTACCTACTGCATTAGTTATTGAGGCAGACTCATTGATAACTTTACCCTCAGCAGATTGGTTGATCTGATTAATAAACTGACGTGCTCCCGCAATGGGAGAGAGATCTCCCTGCATCACCTGGGTGTAAATGGCATTCCCATAATAAATCATGTGGTTGGTTTGATAGCGGGCTTGAGCGATCGGAATTGG
>JAIUYC010001003.1 GCA_020216575.1 Coleofasciculus sp. S288
AGAGAAACAGGTAAAACAAAAACCAGAATTGCTCGATCGCACTAGCTCGTTCTGTCCAAAATGCTAACAAAGCAAAGGTGTATTGCATAAGAAAGCGTAGAACAAAAGCCAGCGCCAACACCAGTACACACAGCACCACGCTACCCAGACTCGGTAGCCAAATCGCTTGGGGATAAAGCAAGAAAAATAAGCCCACCAGTACGGCGGCGAAAGGCAAACGAGCCATTCGTTCAGCTAGGTGCATCGCGACGTGATGCCATGCGGGGTCGATAGGCTGTAACAGTCGATTGGACAGCTTCCCCTGCACCACTTCCTTTTCAAACTCCCAAATCACCCAGACAATGTTGAACTGCCGGACGAGAAAAACGGCAAGAAAGTAGCGGGCAAAGTCCGTAGGTTGCAGACCAAATTCTCCGCTCTGGGATGCCTTCGTCCAAACCCCCAGCAGAATTAACGGCAACGTTCCCGACAGCGCCCACAAAAATAACTCCGCTCGGTACTCTAGCATGTAGGCGTAGTAAACCGAGAGGAACGTGAGCGCTTTTCTAATCACTCGGTTCATGACACTGCCCCTGCGCGGAAGACACGACCAATCACTTCTTCAATCGGTGGCTCGGTTACCGCCAAATCCACGACATCTAACTCAGCCAAAATCCGGGACACCGTACTCGTCAGCGCCTCGCGCTGCACCAGAAAACGCACGTCTCGACCTTCCACCGCTTCCAGTTCGGCATAGGCAGACAACTTCTCTTCTGGCAACGGGTTTGCAAGTTCCACCTGAACCTCGCGATAAGGCGCAAAGCGGTCAACGAGTCCATCCAGCGAACCATCGTAAATCAGTTCACCGGCATAAATGAGCAATACCCGCTGACACAGGGCGGTGATGTCTGCCATGTAGTGACTTGTTAACAGGATTGTCGCTCCCGTGCGTCGATTGTACTCGCGCAAGAAGTCGCGCACCCCCACTTGGGCGTTAACATCTAATCCTAGTGTCGGTTCATCCAAAAATAGCACTTGGGGTTCGTGGAGGAGTGCGGCTAACAGTTCGGCTTTCATGCGCTCCCCTAGAGAGAGTTTGCGGACTGGTTGGGTTAGTTTACCTTCTAGGGAAAGCATGTCTGTGAGTTCCCCGACTCGATGCCTAAACTCTTTGTCAGAAATGCCATAAACGGCAGCATTGATTTTCAGAGAATCCAGGGCAGGCAAGTCCCACAGCAACTGCTGCTTTTGCCCCATCACCAGGGTTATCTTCTGCAAAAAGGCGGCTTGACGCCGGAAGGGGTCGTACCCTGCAACTCTCACTCGACCCCCAGAGGGATGAATCAGTCCCGTCAGCATTTTGAGCGTGGTCGTTTTCCCTGCCCCATTTGGGCCTAAAAACCCTACCACTTCACCCATTTCAATCTCAAACGAAACATCTTGAACGGCTTTTACTGAACGGTAGGTACGGCGCAGGAAGTGCTGTAGGGTGCCTTTAATCCCCGGTTCTTTGACAGCGACGGGGTAGACTTTGCTCAGGTTCTCAACAACAACGATAGACATAATCCCTGATGTTAATTGATTCAAACTCTAGTTTGCATTTACGGGACTTATGCCTTGACAAAAATCCGATTATATGCACTAGTTTCTGCATTCTGTCCCAACAGGATGGGGAGAGTGAGACGAAAACAAAAATAAAATTAGTAACTATATAATATCAAACACAGACTTCAGCTAATTTGTGGCAACAACAGCTCCTTTTTGGCTGCGATCGCATTCCTATTAATCCCATCTTTAAGTCCTAAATTGTTCTGATCGCATCTGCCGATGGACGTATAAATAACTAGGCTTAACGAGCAGGGTTTTGTATTACACCATTGCATTACGAGTCACACAAGAATGGCTTATTTGTGCAATGACCTGTTTGCTGCGTCAGGGTGCTTCTGAGTTCACCGGGGTGCGGTCAAAACCAGTTGGTGATGTGCAGACAATTTCTCCACGTCCCCGCGTCCCCGCGTCAGTCTCAACCAAATACTTATGACCACACCCAGTTCACCGTCCCTATCTTTTAGGGTTTTACTTAATAAAGCTTGGCAAGAGAATTAAGTCCAGCTACTATCAAATCTGAATTTAAAAAACTGGAGATTGTTCCTTGAAAAAAAATATAATCAAGCTCCCAATTGGGCGATCCAACTTAGTTGGCTTGCTTCTCATCTTCATTTTACCGTTTGCTGGAGTTGTTTATCAGCTCATCTCAGAAATTGATGACAAAATTGAATTTGCCCAAAAGGAGAGACTAGGTATTACGTACAACTCCACCTTAAGGAAACTGTTAGAAACAATCATTGAACACCGTCGCCTTACCAATGATTATTTACGGGGCAATACGGCTTTAGAAGAACAACTCACTGTCCAACAGGTTCAAATCGAAGCGGCCATCCAATCCGTTGATGCAATTGATCGCAAGTTAGGTGTTACGCTTCAAACAACAGAAAAATGGATGACCTTCAAGCAAAAATGGCAGGACTTCAAACAGCAGGTATCCCGTCTGTCTCCTCAAGAAAGCTTTGATGCCCACACTAGGTTGCTTGAAGAGCTTCTATCCTTAATACTCCATGTGGGTGATACGTCCAATCTGATTACTGACCCAGTGCTTGACAGTTATTATCTGATGAATGCTGTGGTCAACAATCTCCCGACGACGATTGAAAAAACGGCTCGGGCGAGAGACTTAAATGCCCAGATGGTATCCGATAATAAGATTGCTGACGATGAAGACGCACAGCT
>JAIUYC010001004.1 GCA_020216575.1 Coleofasciculus sp. S288
AGTAGTGTGATGAATCCCCGCAGGTCTCTCGCCATGATTAAGGTATGTAAAGTTCCGTCTCTATATTATGAAGGGAATTATTAGAGAGTAGGGGGCCAACGCTGGCGATATACCGAGGATATCAGCAGAGGATAGCCCATCACCTCAGCTCTATGTCGGACTTGTGAATCGAATGTCAATTAGTGATTCTGCCGCAATCAACCAAATTAGCCGTTTTGCTTACCAAGCCATCCTCAACATTCAACAGCAGCAGCCAGAACTGTTGAATGAAAAGTACAGGAAGGTGCAGTGGAGTAACATCCGCAACCAATCAGTTTTCCTGGATAAGTTAAACGAAGAACTGAGCAACGTTCAAGATTGGGACGCACGCCTTCTCAAAGTGCGAAGATTCCTGCAAGTGTTTCTCTTCCCCAACAGTCTCGAAACACCGGTTGTGAGTGACTTGCACCAAAAAATTCGAGCTTATGTCCAGCAGCAGATTGAATCACAGTTAAATTCCTCATCAGGTTCAGATACTTCTGAATCAGACCCATCAGCGTCTCAGGTAGCCCCACGTTCTGAGGGAATTGCCATCTTACTTCTTGATGCCGAAAACTTACAACTCAACGCCGAAACCGAAAAATTTCTAGGGGGGATTTGCACGTATCCCATTCAAATTAAAATCGCTTTTGCCAACTGGCGCACGATGGGCAAGCAAGATGCTGAATTGCACACGCGCGGTTATGAATTGATTCATGTACCGCCTGGAAAAGACAGCGCCGATGTGAAAATGGCAACGGTTGGGTCTTCTATTTTTATCCATTACCCAACCGCTCGAGAAGTGTTAGTCTGCTCGTCGGACGGAGTGATGACTCATCTGTGTACCACGCTTCAAACGCACGGATTAACGGTGTATTTGGTTCGCAGGCAAGGCGATATGATCACGGTTTTTAACAGCCAGACGGGACAGACTCAAACCCACTCTCTAATACCTGTGCCAGAAATTCCATCTTTAGAGCAATTTATCACTCAGCTAAAAGACCTGATTCGAGCCGAGCAAGCACGAACGGGAAAGTTTTGGATTAAGCTGGCTCGACTTTCAAGTCTATTTCAATTCACGTACAAACTAACGATTAGTGAAATTGTATCGGTTCATTTTCCAGAGAAGAGAGCCAGGGAAATTTTTAGCAATTTTCCAGAGGACTTTGCCGTCCATCAGCTTCCAGGGCATTCTGAGTTATATGTGACGCTATTTGAAATAAATCCTCCCAATACAGCCACCCAACCGAATACGGGAACCTCTAAAGAGAGTCAAGCTAAAGCTCTGCGTTTGATGAAGGTTGAATCAAAAGCAGAATTAGAACAGGTATTATTTAGAATCCTTAGGGCGTTAACCGCTAAATCTCCAGGAAGCTACATCCCTATTTCCAATCTAGCCACTGAATTTCAAAAGCAGTACTCGGTATCGATTACTAATGCAATTAGACACTTGCAGTTGGGAAATAAATTGCCTCAAGTTCTGCAATCGTTTCAAGTTTTTAAACTGAAGAAGGTAGAGAGAATGTACTATGTTTCAGTTCGAGCGGAGGCAATCGCAGCATCAAAGCCAGAGGAGGCATTGCCTGACTACTCTAGCGTGAGCGATCGCAAATTGGTAGGAACGCCAGAAACATCAGCGGAACAGCCTTCAGTGGCTCAGCCAGAAAAACAAGGTGGAGCTTAGGCGGTTTTCATTGTTGCTGCTCTCCTAAGACAACCTTAATCTAACCATCACGGCTTGTTAATTTTTCTCGAAAAATCAATTTATTTGACATAATTCCCACTATGAAATGCCCTAGATGTGAATCCACTCAACTGCGGAAAAACGGTCGTTCAAGTGGTAAACAACGATACCTGTGTAAAGCATGTGGCAAGCAATTCGTCGCAGCGTTGTCTGATGCGCCTCCTCCCAGTGTGGAGAAGGATTCTGTACCGATTGTTAGCGAGACAATACAACCCTTGGGAGATGAGGAAAATAGGGGAAATTTAGAGGAACTCACGGCATCACCGAACCTACCTCAACTCTCAGATACACTCGTGACTAGCAACGAATCTGCCGAACCCACACTGGCTGAAGTTGTGCCGTCAACGCTGTATTCTCCAGAAGCGCTAAACCCTCCAATAGAGGAGGCTGCACCTCCAGCTCAATTCCCTCCGGGAATCGCTATTTTGCTGCTCGATGCAGAAAACTTAAAACTCGACACCAACGCTGAAAAATTCTTAGCTGAACTTTGTCATTATCAGCTTCAAGTCAAAATCGCGTTTGCCAACTGGAGAAACCCAACCATTGGCAAGCAAGATGCAGAGCTTTATGAGCGAGGCTATCAACTTCTGCATGCTCCAGGGGGGAAGAACAGTGCTGATGCTCAAATGATCGTCTTAGGAGCTTCAATTAGTCGCCATTATCCGAATGCTAGGGAAGTTTTTGTTTGTTCCTCAGATTGGTTATTAACTAATCTTTGTAACGAATTACAAAACCAAGGTCTAACTGTTTATCGGGTACGCAGGCACAACAGTACGCTGAGCGTTGAAAACCGGAATACCCAAGAGAGCAAACACTATTCCCTTGCCCTAGGCACAGAAATTCCATCGATTGAAGAGTTAGCTCAGAAAATTGAGGAACTGCTCAAGTTAGAACACGAATTAATTCACGAGCGGATAGCACGGGTATCTGCGATCGCTAATCTTTTTCAAGAGCGGCAACGCCTCACCCTAAACGGAACTCACGCCAGTGCCTCACTCATGAG
>JAIUYC010001005.1 GCA_020216575.1 Coleofasciculus sp. S288
AGCAGTGATCTGTTAAGTCTTCCGGAACGAATGACGGGGGTAGAAGTTCATGCCAATATCACGAGTCAGATTCTCAGTGCCGCCCTTGACGGTCGTCCCTTAATCAAGAGTTGGAGTGAACCAGCCGAATGGTTATGGATTCTCCTGTGGGCTGCAATTGGCAGTCTCCTGACTTGGCAAGGGCGCTACAGCGATGGCGTGACTAAGTTTTCGTTTTATCGGACGTTTGGTTTGGGTCTGGCTGGAGCCGTTTTGGCGGGGAGTACCTATGTAGCGTTCTTAAGCGCGTGGTGGATTCCTGTCGTTCCGCCAATGATAGCGTTTTATGGATCTGCGATCGCTATTACAGCTTATTTGGCTCGCACAGCTAGAGAGATTCGCAAGACCTTTGGACGTTACTTAACCGACCAAGTGGTCGCCAATTTATTAGAAAATCCTGAGGGGTTGAAACTGGGAGGCGAACGGCGGAAAATCACGATCTTAACGTCCGATCTAAGAGGATTTACCGCCACTTCAGAACGATTAGCTCCCGAACAGGTCGTTAAAGTGCTCAACCTCTATCTGAGATACATGGCAGATATCATTACTCAGTACCAGGGAACCATTGATGAGTTCATGGGTGATGGAATTTTAGTTCTTTTTGGTGCGCCTACAGTAAGAGAAGATGACGCCCAACGAGCAATTGCCTGTGCTTGTGCCATGCAATTGGCAATGGAGGCGGTTAACGAAAAGATGAAGCAGATGGGATTTCCTTCTCTAGAAATGGGCATCGGCATCAACACGGGTGAAGTTGTAGTCGGGAACATCGGTTCAGAGAAACGGGCTAAGTACGGTGTTGTCGGCAGTCAAGTAAATCTGACGTACCGCATCGAGTCCTATACCGTAGGCGGTCAAATTCTCATTGCAGAATCGACATTAAATGAAGCTGGGACAATTGTAAAAATTGAGGGGCAAAAAGAGGTTAAGCCGAAAGGCGTTCAAGAGCCGATTACAATCTATCAAGTGGGAGGAATTAGAGGAAAGTATAATCTATTTCTTCCTAAAGAACAGGAGATATTTTTCCCCCTTCCCGAAAAAATATGCCTTCAATTTCACTACGCCCTTTTGGATGGCAAGCATATTGGTTCTTCTCTATTTAAAGGAAGTTTAGTGAAGCTTTCTACTAAAGGAGCTGAAATTCGTGCTGATACGGGGGAAGAACAAGCTGTACCAGAGCCTCTGAGCAATATAAAGCTGAACTTATTCACACCAGATAACCCCTCAGAAACCAGCGGTGATATCTACGCTAAAGTTTTGAAAAAACAGACGGAAGACGGCAATTTTTGCATTCATTTTACGTCTCTACCGCCAGAAATTAAGGTAATGTTCGATCATCTTTATCAATTCTATACTCCGAAAAGCTAATCGGTGGATATGGAGACACCCCCTGAGAGGTTATTGACAGAGATAGCCAAGCTATTTACAGCTACCTTATTTCAGATTGGGGGGACAGCAGTATCCCTCGGTTCAATCGTTCAACTGATTTTAGCGTTACTGCTCGTCATTTTCATTGCTCGCGCTTTCAAGAATTTCCTCAAGCATCGGCTGCTAGTCAAACTGGGCATTGATGAGGGGAACCGAGAAGCGATCGCAACCATAATCAGCTATACCGTTGGCATCTTAGGCTTTATCATTGTCCTGCAAAGTATTGGCTTTAACCTTGCTTCCTTAGCTGTCTTAGCTGGCGGATTAGGAGTTGGCATTGGCTTCGGCCTTCAAGACTTAACCAAAAACTTCGTCAGCGGTCTAACCCTAATTATGGAGCGCACCATCAAAGTAGGAGATTTTGTTGAATTTGATGGTCTATCTGGCTATGTCAAAGTTATCTCAATTCGGTCTACTCTCATCCGTACCCGCGAAGGTGGGGATGTGGTTGTTCCTAACAGCCAATTAGTGGAAAATCGGCTGCTGAACTGGAGCTATGATAGCTTCAAAGCACGCCTTCATATCCCTGTAGGAGTCGCCTATGACAGTGATCCGGTATTAGTTACAGAAATCCTCTTAAAGTCTGCTTATATGGAATCCACTGTCTTGCAAAACCCACCTCCCCAGGTCAATTTTATAAGTTTTGGGGACAGTGCTTTAAATTTTGAACTTAGAGTGTGGGTTAATCGAATTGATAAAGAACCAGATATTAGAAGTTCTTTGAACTTTATTATTGAGTATAATTTACGCCAACAAGGAATTGTTATTCCATTTCCACAAAGAGATTTCTGGCTGCGAAATCCTGAAGTTTTGGCGTTAAATATTCCTCAAAGTAAAGAAGTTCAGTCTTTTCCCCAATCGCCGGCAAATACCTCTAAACCATTAGCTCTTAGGGATTTGCTGAGACAGGTTAATTACTTTGAAAACTTTACCAACCTGGAATTGCGGCAATTAATTGAAATCGGGTATCGAAAACGTCTGAGAACGGCAGAGGTTTTATTTCATGAAGGCGATCCAGGTGATGCTTTTTGTATCATACTTTCTGGTTCTGTAGAAGTTTTAGTCGAAAAAATTAATAAGCATCTGACGTCCCTTAAAGCTGGTCAATTTTTCGGGGAACTTTCTTTAATGCTAGGGATTCCTCGGACAGCAACCGTTCGGGCTTTAGAAGATACCATTTTGTTTGTTATCAACAATCAGGGCTTTAAAAAACTTTTACAGGAACATCCAGAATTAGCCGAGGTTATTGTCCAAGAGTTTGGCAATCATCAAGATGAATTAGCGAAACGGCAAAAGCAG
>JAIUYC010001006.1 GCA_020216575.1 Coleofasciculus sp. S288
AGACGCTTAGCAGCTTGCCGCAGGCTAGCACAGAAGGCAAAGAGAACGCAGAGCTAAAGAACAGAGAGATAATCGGGAGCATCCCATTTTTGCAAATATATTTTTCTTTCTCAGTACTGTCCCCCTTGTCTCCCTTGTCTTCCTTGTCTCCAACAGTCCCTTCTCAAAACAATTTGTGCAACTTTGGGACGCACCCGAGATAATCTTGGGGTGGGAAGGGAGTGAACGAGACAAATAAATTCTTTAAAGTAGGTTTTTATTGAAATTTTCTATGGAGTTCGTGTTTTAATTGGCAAGGGAAAGTAAATCGCTTTTCCGGAAAAGTTCAACGGTGAAAATAAATTCCTCGTTAGCTCTCCTCCTGGAACTCAATTTTTTAAAGGAAGATGCACAACAGCTAACTGACTTATCGAGTCGCTCAGGCGTGATAAGATAGCGCAGAGCTTTACTTAGAACTGCTGTAACCCTCTAATTTTCTCAAAAATTCATAATGTGTTCATATTGTAAGCAACCTTTAGTGCGATCGGCAATGGTTGATTCTATATTTTCTCCATCTTCCCAAAGTTGCCGTTTTCTGACCAATTCACTCCAAAGTGACAGTTTTTAGGCAAGGGTTGAAGCCAATACACTATAGATTACGAATGATTTGAATGATAGGATTTGATTATAGCTGTTAGACGTTGGCACTCTGTAGAGTAACCGTATTACAGGAATAATTGTATTACATCACTCATAATTGATGAAAAGCCAATTGACTCAGAGCCAGACGTTTTCTTTAACTTGGTTGCGGTATTTAATAGTCGTTGTGCTGGTACTGGGCGTTTTTTTTCGCTTCGTTAATCTCGATCGCAAAGTTTACTGGCACGATGAAGTTTATACCTCTTTGCGAGCGGCTGGGTTCACCCGTGCAGAAATCGATCGCGAATTGTTTCAAAATCAGATGATTGCGGCACGGGAGTTGCAGAAATTTCAACGGTTGAAGCCAGGAAGCACTCCCGCCGATACAATCCATTCTCTAGCAATTGAAGACCCGCAGCATCCACCTTTTTACTTTCTAATGGCTCGGTTTTGGATGAAGGCATTTGGCAGTTCTATCACTGCATCGCGGACGCTGCCTGCTCTTTTAAGCTTGCTGGCGTTACCGTTGATGTACGGGTTGGGACTAGAACTTTTCGCCTCACCGCTAGCGGCTTTACTCGCAACAGTACTCTTGGCGGTATCTCCTTTCGATGTGCTATTTGCTCAAACGGTAAGACAGTATAGCTTGTTGACAGTGATGGCGATCGCGAGTAGTCTTTTCTTGCTCAGGGCGTTGCGTTGGCAGAATTGGCAGAACTGGGTGCCATATTCGTTTACTAGTGTCGTAGGGTTGTATACCCATCCTTTTTTTGGTCTTACTCTGATTGCTCAGGGAGCTTGTGTACTACTGTTAAACCTGCCTTTTAGTTTTTCCAACCTCGAAACTCCACGATTAGAAGGTTGGCGGCAGCAGTTCAATTCGTTCCTCAAGTATCTCCTAGCAGTAGCAGGAGCACTTGTTTTGTATAGTCCCTGGCTAATTGTACTTAAAACGAATTTTCAGCGGATGTCGGGGACAACCAATTGGGCAAGAGACGCGACGGATTTCCTGTACCTTATGAAGTCGTGGACGCTGAGTTTTACATCCCTGTTTTTGGATCTAGACTTAGGGATTAACAGTGTCTGGACTTATGTATTGAGGTTACCTATCGTTGTGCTGGGAGTTGTGGCACTCTACACCATCTGCCGTCAGACAAGTCGCACAACCTGGTTATTTATCCTAACGTCGATTTTTGTGCCGTTTTTGATGCTGGCTTTGCCAGATGTACTGTTTGGAGGGAAGCGTTCTGCGGTAACGCGCTATCTGATTTCCTGTTATCCTGGGGTGCAATTAGCCGTCGCTTACGTACTTGCTCACAAACTGCTGCTTGGGCAATGGCTGTGGCGAGGTGTGACAGCTTTATTAGTCACAGGCAGTATTGCATCCTGTACGGTTAGCGCTTTCTCGGATACCTGGTGGAGTAAGGGGATAAGCTATTTCAATGCTGAAGTGGCAAGTGTAATTCATCGAGATGGGATTAGTCCTGTTCACACAAAGCCTCCGCTTGTCCTGAGTGACATTGGTGATGACTTTACGAATACAGGCGATTTAATTTCTTTGAGCTATCAGTTGCGTGATAATGTTCAACTATTGCTGCTGAGTCCGTCACCTAACCTGGAGTTGCTTCAAAGCGATTCACACTTATTTGCGTTTCGCCCCTCGAAACGGCTTTATCAGGCACTTGAGGACAAACAAATTCAGCTAGAGCAAGTTTTCCAACCGGGACGACTGTGGCGATTGCAGCTTAAGGGAGGAGAGCGATCGCAAACTGGTCAAATCTTAAGATATTCTGACATAGTACCAAATTCGCTCCGATTGACCCCTTTTTGAAGAAACAACAGAGGCACAGAGTTCACTCCAGGAGAGAATACAGAGCGAATTAAAGGATAAAAGGGGTTATGTAACGTTTCTCAGTTGACTGAGATACATGTAGATTCACGATTCGTAGGGGCGGGTTTCACCGAGATATCCGCTTCCCACGGCTCAATCGGATAAACCCGCCCGTACTTCTATCATATGAGAACAGCTATAGAGGCGGATTTAGTATATAGCGGTTCCCACTCTCGTGATGTACACCAGAGTCCTTGATTTATAACCTTTCAGCTTTCAAGTTGTACATCATGACTACGAGAAGT
>JAIUYC010001007.1 GCA_020216575.1 Coleofasciculus sp. S288
TTGAGACAGACCTCAGCCATGTACGAATGCACACGCGCTTGCTTGTACGGGCAAGAGAGTGGGAAAGCAAAGAGTGTGACAGCAGTTTTTTGTTGCGAGGCAGTGATTTAGAGGAGGCAGAGCAGTGGCTCAAACAGAGTTCGAGTCAAACACCCCAACCAACAGCTCTGCATCAAGAGTACATCAACGCTAGCCGTAAGGCTGAAACGGAGCGTCAAGAAGCCGAGTTTAGGCTGCATCGCCTCACACCGCAAGACTATCGCAACCGCCAAGCTTTGCTCAACAAAGTGAAGAATTACTGGGTTAAAGGCGTACTGGAGAATTCTCTGCACAATCGAGTGCTACTCAATTTAGGTCTAGAAGAACGACCCAAAGCCGTGAATCATCCCTGGAACCTAACCATAGAGACGCCTGATGAACTGCCAAAGCCTCTGCCTCAGCTCACTAGGGTAATTGATTTGTTTGACTCGATTGGTGAAGGACGGACACTGCTGATTCTAGGGGAGCCAGGGGCGGGTAAAACTACAACCGTATTGGAACTTGCTCGTGAGTTAATTGCCCGTGCCGAGCAAGATATCGGTCAACCCATTCCTGTGGTACTAAACCTCTCCTCTTGGAGATTTGAAAAACAGACCATTGATGACTGGTTGGTTAGGGAACTGAACATTAAGTATCAGGTTCCTAAGCAAGTTGGACAGACTTGGGTCAAGAAACAGCAACTGCTCCTACTCCTTGATGGACTCGATGAAGTTCCGAATAAGTCCCAAGAAGCATGTATTGACGCCTTGAATGCATTTCATCAGGAATGCGGTGCAGAAATTGTCGTCACGAGCCGGAGCAATGATTATCAAGCCCTCTCTAAGCGCTTGAACTTTCAAAGTGCAATTTATTTGCGATCGCTTACTCCCGAACAAATCCACTACTCTTTAGAGGGTACAGATTCCTACCTAACAGGATTGAGAACTTTGCTCTTCAAGGACGGCATGCTGCATCAGCTAGCTAAGTCCCCCTTGATGCTCAATATTATGGCTTTAGCCTACCAGGGAATCGCGATTGAAGACTTGCCTGAAACAGGATTTTTAGAGGAACGCCGCGCACAGTTATTCGACGCTTATATCGAACAGATGTTCAAGCGTCGGGGGAGTGATAGGCGGTATTCAAAAACGCAAACTATTCACTGGCTGAGTTGGCTCGCTCGACGCATGTCTCAATTTTCTCAGACCGTATTCCTAATTGAAGGAATGCAGCCTAATTGGTTGCAAACAAAATCTCAGCGGCGAACCTATTATATGGGTGTGAAGCTACTTCTATCAGCAATTTGGGGGAGCTTGCACGTTGGGTTGCTTGCCAATCACGAAGGAGGCAATCTCATCACGTTTGACTGGCTTGATAGCTTGCAGGGACTGATAGTTGGGTTAATGGGGGCGTTGATTTATGGGGGGATTGGAGGATTGCTCTGGGAACTCGTGGATGAATCTACCAACCATTTGCATGCACGGCTGCTCAATGGTTTGCTTTTGGGGGCGATTTTTGGACCGATTTTCGGTTGGCTCTATGGCAAATGGTTGTATGGATTCACCTATGCATTGATTTATGGAGTGATTGGTGTACTCATCTATGCACCACTCCACTTTACTGGAACAATTGAGCCGATTGATACCCTCAGATGGTCTTGGAAAAAAGCTGGAAAGTATTCAGGTTTTGGGTTAATTATTGGAATAGTTCTCACCTTGGGAACATCAGTCCCGCTCATTCCAAGTTTAATTTTTGGGTTAATGCTTTCGCTAATTTTCGGATTTGAAAAAGCTAAGGAAGTAGATAGAAAAACAGTCCCCAATCAAAGCATCTGGCAATCAGTTGCCAATAGTATCAAGTTGTTCCTGGCGATTGGGTTACTGACTGGGCTGATTTTAGGGGTGATTGAAAATCCAGTTTTTGGACTGGTTAATGGATTTCTGTTTGGCGTCGGTGCGGCGTTGCTTGGGGGTCGAGGTGCAGGTATTGTTTGCATTAAACACTTTACCCTGCGCTGCATTCTTTGGCGAAATGGGTATATCCCATGGAACTATGCCCGGTTTCTCGACTATGCTAGCGATCGCATTTTTCTGCAAAGGGTTGGTGGTGGCTATGTCTTCATGCATCGCCTGCTGCTGGAGCATTTTGCTCATATGACGCTAAATCGGGAGAGCAAATGAAACCTTCGCCCTTTGTGAGTGAGGTAAGGTTAGTAGTTAGTAGTTAGTGGTTAGTGGGAGATTGTGCAAAATTTGAGGCGAAGAATAGGAATGGTTTCCTACTAATATTAAATCCGTGTTTGTCGCTATGCCCTACAGTCAGTTCACCATCGAACGAGTGAAACGAGATTTTCGTCTGACGACCCTTGAAGGAGTGCGATTTTTCCCAGATTCGTTGGAACCCATTACGCCGAGTCCCAGGCTGCAAGGGATTTTAGAGGATTTACCGTGGGCGATCGCAGTAGACACAGAAAAAGCGCGATCGGAGGTAATTATCAATCCTGTGCTTTTAGAAGTACGGCGCATTCTTGATCGGCAAATTAGCGTATTTTCAGGGGAGGAGTTTAACGTTGACGCGAATGTCGGACTCAACGGAGTGTGCGACTTCTTAATCAGTCGTTCGCCCGAACAATTAACAGTGGAAGCACCGGCAATTGTCATTGTTGAGGCCAAAAAATCAGACCTGAAATCTGGACTCGGACAATGCATTGCTGAAATGGTGGCTGCACAGCGATTT
>JAIUYC010001008.1 GCA_020216575.1 Coleofasciculus sp. S288
GATTTGGTTAACCAGACTGGCACTCCCCTCTGCCGTACCTATTCGTCTTTTGGCATGAATGTCAAGTTGGGCTTTTGGTATCAGTTAAGTGAGTGGATGAAACAGGGAATTGTTGCTCCCATTCCAGAAGGTTATAAACTGTCTGCGAAGGCATCAGATGTGCTCCAAGCCATCCGTCAACTTGAAGGAGGACAGCAACTGAGTGTGTTACGGGATATTGTTGTCAACATGGGGTATGCCCCAACTTGCGGTACTCCCAAAGTCAAAAAACCTGTGTTTCCGCCTCCAGAACTTGCATCTCGAACTAAGGTCAAAATTGAGGGCATCGACAACTTGACAGTGTTGAGCTACATCGAGAATATGAACGCCTTTGACTTTCCGGCAGTTGTGGCTTTATTTGCTGAAGACGGTGCTCTGCAACCCCCTTTTGAGGAACCGATTGTGGGTCGGGAGAGCATCCTTGTGTATATGCGTGAAGAATGCTACGGACTCAAGTTGATGCCAGAGCGGGGGGTATGTGAGCCAGCAGAAGGAGAGTTTACTCAGATTAAAGTGACGGGTAAAGTGCACACTCCCTGGTTTGGTGATAGTGTTGGCATAAACCTAGCATGGCGGTTCTTGCTTAATCCTCAAGGCAAGATTTTCTTGGTGGCAATTGATGTGCTGGCATCCGCCAAGGAATTGATGAACTTGGGCTTGGTTCGGTAGAGCGCTCAGGGATCGAGTGTTTTAAACAACACATCTCGAACATTGATTTTATTTTTTTGCAGGAGTTTGTTAATGAGTATTCTCATGAAGTTGATTGTGAACGCGGATGCCGAGGTTCGCTATCCCACCCCTGGGGAGTTAGAGCAGATGAAGAACTTTGTCATGAGTGGTGAGCGCCGTCTGCGCCTTGCTCAATCCCTAACACAAAGCCGGGAACGCATTGTTAAGCAATCTGGAAACCAGCTATTCCAAAAGCGTCCAGATGTTGTCTCTCCTGGTGGCAATGCTTACGGCGAGGAAATGACGGCGACTTGCCTACGGGACATGGATTACTACCTGCGCTTAATCACCTACAGTGTCGTGGCTGGTGATGCTACACCGATTGAAGAGATTGGGGTGATTGGTGTTCGCCAAATGTACAACTCCCTCGGCACTCCGATTGAAGCTGTTGCTGAAAGCATCCGTGCGATGAAGAATGTCACCACCTCGATGATGTCCGGAGAAGATGCGAGCGAAGTTGGCGCTTACTTCGACTACCTAATCGCTGCCATGCAGTAGAATCATAACTTGCCCGATGAGTTGAGGATTTTAATGGTGTGTGACAGGGGAGTGTTTTAATTAGTCTCTATTGGAGAATCGTGATGTCAAAAGAGAAAAAAGGCAACAAAGAATCTAAAAAGCCCAAAAAGGAATCTGATGGGACTAAGAAACAAAAGAAAGACCCCAAAAGACATGACGGGCTGTAACACGCTTATCTATAGAAAATCACACCCTCCTGGAAGGAATAGGTAGCGTAAAGAACCGCGATTGGCTTTTATCCAGCGACTAAAGGGCGATCGCTCATTGTCAAATTGAGCGATCGCCCTTGTTTGATTTCGGTAGGATGAACATAGGTTTACCCCAACTGCGGCTGTTATGGTTAAAATACCCTCCCAGCATTGGACAATTCCCCCCCTAGAAAATGGCGATCGCTTAAACCGTTACGAATTTGAGCGCCGCTACAACGCTATGCCCAGCCTCAAGAAAGCTGAATTAATTGAAGGGATTGTCTACATGCCTGCTGCACTGCGCTTCAAGAGCCACGGTCAACCTCATGGTTGGATCATGACATGGCTAGGAAACTACGAAGCTATGACTCCAGGTGTTGCATTGGGAGTTGAACCAACAGTGCGTCTAGACCTAGATAACGAACCACAACCTGATGCTGTACTCCTGATCGACGAAGAGGCAGGAGGTCAAGCACGATTGAGTGAGGACGATTATATTGAAGGTGCTCCAGAGTTGGTTGTCGAAATTGCCGCTAGCAGTGTTGCCATTGACCTTCATGCTAAAAAACAAGCCTATCGCCGGAATGGGGTGAAGGAATATATCGTCTGGCAAGTCCTCGATCAAACAATTAGCTGGTTTTATCTAGAAAAGGGTGAGTATCTCGATTTACCCGTTGATCCCGATGGAACTATACGGAGTCGAGTCTTTCCTGGATTGTGGTTAGCGGTTGAAGAGTTATTGGTTGGGAATATGCAGCGCGTCTTGGCGGTTTTACAAGAGGGGGGGCAATCTCCTGAACATGCCGCATTTGTCCAGAAATTAGCCAGCGACTAACGACTAATTAGCTAATTGTAAAGAGTTAGCACAAGAGTTGATTCTTCCACTATGTCTCTCTACTCACTAGTTTGAGCTTATCTCATTAGATTATTTATCAAGCTATCCACTTGCAAAAGTCCTTGAGTAATTTGCTGTACCGTACTCAATTCAGTTGCAGGATCTGGTGGTTGAACAGTTCTGTAAGACGTAGCTGAGGAATGCGCTACAAGACCTCGCTGCTCCCCAAATGTATTCATGGTAGCAAGCCAAACAGGATCTAAATCATCACTATCTATTCCTATGGGTAACAGCAATGCCAAAAGGTTAGCTTCTTTTACTCCATGATTCTGCCTAATCACCGCATTAAAACAACTGATAGATGAGTCAATTTTTTTACGGATTTTTAATTTTTTTTTCCAAGCGTCTTGACTTGAATTGGTTGGAGTAAGCGTGTCCGGT
>JAIUYC010001009.1 GCA_020216575.1 Coleofasciculus sp. S288
GGAAATCCCTAAGTCTCGGCAAGAGACGCTTGAAGCCAGTCTACTCAGTGAATCCTCTTTGCAAAAGGATTGGTTACGTCCAGAGGAGGATGAGGCTTGGCAAGATTTGTAAAAGGGGATGTGGTTGTTGTCCCCTTTCCGTTTTCAGATTTGACTCAAGCCAAGCGGCGTCCGGCGTTGGTGATAACGGTCTTACAGGGAGATGATGTTATTCTTTGCCAGATCACAAGTCAGACAGTAGCTGATCAATATGCGATCACAATAGGGATGGATGACTTTAGTACGGGTAGTCTGAATCAGTCAGCAATGTCAGACCCAATCGACTCTTTACGGCAGATCGGCAAATTATTTTGTACAAAGTGGGGCAACTAACTTCTGAGAAGTTTGATGAGGTCATTGCTAAGATAATTGAGATTTTGCAAACCTAAACCATTACTGCGATCGCCCTCTTCACTCAACGCTCACCCCTTATCCCTAAGCTAAACATCCCAATGAGCGATCGCATTTGACTCAGCGCTGGAACGGCAGGATTCATCCAATGAGGGGGAGTAGAGTTCATTTTAGAGGCTGGTGAAGGGTGCGATCGTGCTTGGAAGAATTGACTGAGGTTCTAGTTGATACTAGAAGGCTTCTCCATGTAACCAATCAAGTAAAAGAGGACTTGAATATTGAAGCTTAAGTAAACAGACAGTTGTGGATCTAACAATCGCGTTGCAGCGGACGGGTTAGAGATCTTGGTAGCGATATAAATATTGACTGCCGCCGCTGAACGCAATCGTTAATTAAAAGAAATACTTCGCTCAAAAAGCTTTCTGATACTCCCCCATCCCTCCAAAAGGCAACCGACAGCGATCTGCGCTTTGCTGCTACCGCACCATGCTTCGCAAACGCAGCAGCGCTTCGCTATCGCAATACCCATCCTCCCACAACGCCAGAATCTTAAACCTCGCCCCACACCTGGGACACTTCACAACCTCAACTGATGCCTCTCACACCCTACCGTTGACTTAAACTGCCACTCCATCCGATGACAAGGCGACTCGGCATAACACGCCCCAATCCCCGCCAACTGTCAAGAGCGTACTAGGAGTCAAATGATTCCGTCGCCTGAACCTGACCAAAAAGTGGCTCAAACTCTTCCCCTCCCATGATTCCACCGGAAACAGCCAAGCAGGATTTACGGGAGTTCTGAGCTTTCAGAACCAATAGGGGGACTGCTCACAGGTAACCTCTGAGGCTAAAATTGATGGATATCCTACGTTGCATTTTAAGTATCGTAGTTAATCGCCAATAATGCGGAAAAGTGTAGAAACATACGGGAGTATATAGAAGGGTCGATAAATACTGCCACCTGAACCTCTTGGACTATGCCAAGCCAAAAGGGGTTAATTAGTGAACGGCATGGAGCTATTAGTAGGGTGTTAATCGTCCAGCACGGTGCGATCGCCATTTTAGTGGCCAATAGTGGACATGAAGACTTGTAACTCTTCTCACCCACTAGGCGAGTACGGCATCTGCCTATGGTGAAAACATCTTTTACCCTTAGACAGGGGCGGGGTGTTAAGCCAAAATCAAACCGGTTGTGAGACGAATCATGCAGGTTGCTTTGGTATGGAGTTGGAATCCCATCAATTTGTATCCTTTTTTGAACCAGAGCAAGCAGCAGAACTGTGCAAACGCGCCATTGTGGAAACCTTTCCCGATCGCAAAGTTCTTTTCGATGAAGGCGACAACCCAGATTTCTTATATCTGGTTTTAGAGGGTCAAGTCGAGTTTAGAAAATACATAAGTCCCAATGAATACCGAAGCCTAGCCAAGGCTGTACCAAACGGTTATTTCGGAGAACTGGGGATTTTGGATGGACAACCGCGTAGCGCCCAGGCAGTTGTCTGTGAAGGAGCAACCTTAGCCAAGATTCCCCGTCACGACTTGATGGACGTTTTGCAGCACACCAAAGGGAGTGTGGTAATCCGGCTGTTTAGTTACACGATTCAACGCTTGAGGGAATCGACAGAACAATATGTGAAACAGCAGGTTTACCAAGACAAAATGGTCTTGCTTGGGGAAATGCTCAACACGGTCATTCATGATTTTAAAAGCCCGCTAAGCGGCATTAATTTAGCCAGTGGCATGATAAAAGAGCTGCATCCCGATGAAGAGACAGTGGAGTGGTGCGATTTGATTAAAGCTCAAGCTCAACGCATGTCGGCGATGGCAGAGGAGTTGTTGGAATTTGCCCAGGGCAATACTGTATTGAACAAGCAACCCATCAATTTAGCGATCGCATTGCAGCGCTTTGAAAAACTCAACCGTGTTTATCTTCAGGAGGCACGGGTGCAATTGGTAATTCAGGCGACCGATGTGATGGTGAATGCGGACGAAAATAAGCTGATGCGCGTTTGGCAAAATTTGGTCAGTAACGCGGTTGAGGCATTCGATGGCTGTGGGGGTTCAATCGAAATTACAGCTTGGGCAAATGGAAAAGATGCAAAAATTCAGATCCACGATAACGGACCCGGTATTCCTGAAGCGATTCGTGAACACTTGTTTGAAGCGTTTGTAACCTACGGAAAACGGGGTGGCACAGGATTGGGGACAGCGATCGCTAAATCAATTATCGATGCTCATGGGGGAGAGATTTCGTTTGAGTGCAATGGTTCAAGAGGAACGACGTTCTACATCCGTCTACCCATGCTCAAACGTTTCCCAACATCCTAATTTCGGTACAACGGTTGTTAGAGGATTTCTGAG
>JAIUYC010001010.1 GCA_020216575.1 Coleofasciculus sp. S288
ACATACGGCACTATGACATCCTAGACAACCACTATCTTTTTTCTTATGCCCCTACCTGCGCCGGGATGATTGCCAGACGGCAAGGAGTTCCCTATACGGTTCGTACAATGGGACAACTCAGCCCTTCGGCACTGGAGTACAGTCGTTTCAAAAAGCAACTTTATACCTTCCTGATTGAGCGACACAATCTGAATCATGCCGCCGCTATCCATTGCACTTCAACAGGTGAAGTGGAAGATGTGCGGAAATTTGGGGTTCAAACACCAATCATTACCCTTCCTCTAGGGGTGAATCAGCCTCGTATCTGTCCTAACGCTAAGCAACAGCTACGTCAGGTGTATAACATATCCCAAACAACGCCAATTCTGCTGTTACTCGCCCGTCTCCATCCTGTAAAACGTCCAGAACTGCTACTCCAGGCACTCAGTCAGTTAGCTTCTCAGAACTATGACTTCCACTTGATTTTGGCAGGTTCCGGTGAGCCAGACTACCTCATCTACCTGACTAACTTCATAGCCTCTTTAGGCTTAGCCTCTCGCACATCTTTACCCGGTTTCGTCACAGGTCAAGACAAAGAGATACTATTACAAGGCTCAGATATCTTTGTTTTGCCATCCTTTACGGAAAATTTCGGTATTGCGATAGCCGAAGCAATGGCAGCAGGATTGCCGGTAATTGTCACCACTGGGATACGAATTTCTCCAGAAATTGCTGAAGCCAAAGCTGGTTTAGTCGTTGAAGGAGATGTTGAGCCACTCAAAAATGCGATCGCTACCTTGCTCACTTCTCCACACCTGCGCTCCGCACTGGGCGAAAATGGAAAACGTCTGGTCAACCGTCGATACTCGTGGAAAGCGAGCGCATCACACCTTAAAGACGCCTATCACTCTATCAGCGATCGGCAACCCCTCCCCCAACATTTAGCGTTTGACTAATTGTTCCATGTCATACTCTCAACGCATTCTTCAGCAGGGCAGTCTCCTAACTCGTCTCGCTCACCGCTCCCGCTTTGGCACTGTTCTGGATACCATCCGTGACGCTCAATACACTCAAGCATTAGATTCTGGCTGTGGTGACGGCTGGCTGCTAAAAATGGCGTATGAGCAGAACCTAATTAAGCAGGGATTCGGTGTTGATATCCATCCTGTAATGCTCTCAACTTGCCAGGAACTGTTTTCAGATATACCTGGCTTTCAATTCTGTCACCCCCAGGAAGCAGCCGCGAAAATCCCTCCTAAGAGTTGCGATCTAATTCTTTGCACAGAAACGCTGGAACATGTAGAAGAGCCGGAAGAAATTTTGCAGCAGATGTTGACCTATAGTAAGCCAGGGGCAAAAATGGTTATTTCTGTCCCTATTGAAATTGGCCCATCGCTCTTGTTCAAGCAAGTCGGACGCTATTTAGCGAATAGAAAAGGAACTTATGGCTACGAACGTTACCGCTTAAATGAGCTGTTCGCTGCCTCAATTCTCTGGGACGCTGATAGCTTTCCTTCCTCTCACTCCTTAAAGGCTTCCTTGAGACACCATAAGGGATTTGATTATAGAAAAATTGATAAATTGCTCCGACAAAAACTAACCATAGAGCGAATCATTCCATCTCCATTTCCCTGGCTAGGGTCTTTACTCAATAGCACAATTATTTGGATTTGCAGTGTTGAGAATTAAAAAATGAAACCAATCATCTATAGCCAGTCGAAATGATTCCTTAAATTCTCTTCCCTCTTCTCTTCTTCTGTGTTCTCTGCGCCTCTGTGGTTTGTTATTATCCCCAACTCTCATAGATTACCAATAGAATCATTTTTTTCAAAATTATCTAATTAATTTTTATTTTAAAAACACAGCTATGGCGTCATGAAACTCCGCTTAAAAAATGGGATTCTCAGTTTTATAGGTATCACGTTTATAGCAACTGAATTGACACTGCGCCTAGGATTTGGATTGGGAAATCCAGCCTTGTTACAAGCCGATTCGGATACAGGCTACCGCTATCAACCCAATCAAAAAATCTCTCGCTTTAGCAACAAAATTGAGTACAATCAGTACTCTCAGCGCTCTGATCCAATCACTCCCCAAAAGCCTAAAGGAACGCTGAGAATTTTGATGACAGGTGACTCAGTCCTCAATGGTGGCAATGCGATTGATCAGAAGCAAATCATCTCCGAACTGCTGGAAGCAAAATTCTTAGCATCAGGACGTTTAACAGAGGTTCTGAATGCGTCAGCTGGCTCTTGGGGGATTGGCAACCAACTGGGATATCTCCGCAAGTTTGGCATATTTGAGAGTGATGTAGTCATTGTGCAAATTGGCACTCATGATCTCATCCAAACGACTAGCACTAGTGAACCCGTTGGGCATCACCCCGCGTTTCCTAATCGCCCACCCCTTCTCGCGATTCAGGAAGTGTTCACTCGCTATATAGGGCTTAGATTATATTGGATGTTTGGAAGCAATCTTCCTTCTGCTCAAACCCCAGCCCCTTCAGCGACAGAAATCGAACAGCAGTTTCAGAAAAACATGCAGGACTTGAGAGCGATCGCAACATTAGTGCGAGCAAAAAATGCCCAACTTTTTGTCCTGTTCACTCCTAATAAAGAAGATTTACTTCCGACGCCTCACACCCCGTTGTATAAGGCAGAATTCTTTCAACTCCTTAATTCTTTACAAATTCCTGTCATTGATAGCCATAAAGCTTGGTTAACCCTGTCCCCAACACTCATAAAAAGCTATTTTCGAGATAGCCCTCACT
>JAIUYC010000010.1 GCA_020216575.1 Coleofasciculus sp. S288
ATATGGCTCTTCAGTACTTAGTATGTAAAATGAGCCAAAAATATTGTTTCCTATTTGTAGAAAAAAACATTATCCATAAATTTATACAGTCATAAATAAAATTATATTTTGTTTGTGATTAGCTCCGTCGATATAAAAAACTTATTCTTAAGATAAACGTCTAATTCTAATAAGATAACCTCTACAATCCTTCTCAAACTCTATGAAGAAGAAAGATTGGCTTTCGCTAGTCGGCTGTTCCATCGTCGCCTCTGGTTTGAACGTTTTAGGAACTGCGACGGCGTCTTACGGACTTTCCTTGGTTAATGCTTTAGCAATTCCTGGTGAAAGTACGGATTTATCACCTCTAAATGGTGATGGGGGTGCTAACGTCAATCGCTTAGGTTTTTTCTCCGATCTTCATTACGATCGCCACAATAACGTGTACTACGCTCTTGGAGACCAAGGACCAGGGGACGGCTTTCTCAACTACAAGACGCGAGTTCAAAAGTTTTCTCTGGACGTAGATCAAAATACGGGCGCAATTAACAGCTTCAAGGTGCTTGAAACCATTCTGTTTACCAAGAACGGCGAACACTTCAACGGGTTAAATCCGAAGCTACTCAACGGCGATGCTGGCATTCTCGGTCTCAGCTTTGACCCAGAGGGATTTGCCGTTGCGCCTAACGGCAACTTCTATGTTGCAGAAGAATTTGGCCCCTCGGTTTACGAGTTCACTCCGACAGGTTCATTCGTCCGCAAATTTGCGATGCCCAAGACTATCATTCCTAACGTCAACAGCAACCCTAACTATGTTGCGGGTCGCCCAATTCTTACTGGTGGTCGCCAGGAAGGACGCGGCTTTGAAGGGTTAACGCTCAGTCCTGATGGACGTAAGCTCTTTGCTATGCTGCAAGATCCCCTGATTAACGAAGGGGCTCCCGACGAACGGCGCAGTCGCAATTTGAGAATTGTGGAATTTGACACAGCCACGGGGCAGAGTAGCGCTCAATACTTTTACCAGCTAGAAAATTTGGCAGAGATTAACGATCGCATTCCAGGCACTGCAAACGATATCGAGCCAAATGCTCAAGGTCGCAACATTGGGATTAATGCGATCGCGGCGATTGACGCTCGCGCATTCCTCGTGCTGGAACGAGACAGTCGAGGCGTGGGTGAAACCGATGCACTAGGTAAAGCACCCGTTGGCAGTAAGCGGGTCTACAAAATCGATCTCACCAATGCCACAAATGTCAGTGACATCTCCTTAGTAGGGACAAATGCGTTACCTGATGGCGTCACACCCGTTACTAAGTCCCTCTTTTTTGACGTGGCTGAGCTTCTGACTCAGGCTGGGTTAATCGTTCCAGCGAAGCCAGAAGGTTTGACGATTGGTCCCAAGCTTAAGGATGGCTCCTATGCTATCTTGGTGGGTACTGATAATGACTTTAGCGTGACTCAGACGGGTGGTATTCAGTCGGATGTTTGCACGAATGGAATGAGTGCGTCTAATGTACCCGTTGATAATGGCTGTCCGACGGGACACTCTTTGATTCCCGGTTACCTCTACTCTTTTAAAGCCAGTGGTACAGAACTAGCAGGATTTGTTCCACTGAAAACAGTCCCAGAACCAGGAACCACATCTGCACTAGTACTACTAGGCTTGGGAGGTTTCTGGCTCAGACGGCGCAAGCAGTAATTAATTGACTTACCGCTTTTCTTCGTAAAGATTTTCATTTCTATGCGCTTTTTGGGCGCGGCTCGGAACATACGGTTCCCATTCCGGCAAACTTAGCTTACCGCAACTCTCTTAAAGCACTCACCATCCAGAACAATGCCTTGAGATGACGTAAGTCGCAGTAACGACTGTATTGACGCAGGCACTCCAACACTTGACGATGGAAGTGGGTAGAGTTTGACATGACATCCAGGCTAGTTGTGTTGTAACTCTAGCCTCTCACAGAACTCTACCCCTTTTCTCTAAAAGCTTGTTCTTCCTGGCTTTTGACTACTTCTGTCAAGCAGCCAGCCAATCCCTCTTCTGTCACTTTGGGAAAATTTGACCAATTTACGTCAATCCAGCCAACGGAAAATCAAGGTTTCACCCAGTTTGACAGAAGAGGGATAGTTTTTCATTTGTCGCAATGTTTTAGCGAATTGGTATAAGCTGGTTCCTTATTTCTGCTACCCTGCACTAGTATAGATAATACCAAATTGCTAAATATTTGAAATACATAGACCTAGACATATTAAGGGTTTACCGCCCATCATGTCTGTCACTTATTTAGCAAAATGGTATAGTCTTTTTGCAATAGTTAATTCAAATTATATAATCTACGAAACAATATTTAAAGACTTGATGAAGCTCACTTAAAATTGTAGCTAATCATTAGAGGATTGAATTAGTATATGTATAGAACGTAATGCAATTTCTGTCATGTATTACTGAATCCCCATAATTGTAACTGACCTGAAAGCTTGGAGACACGGAGGCGCATTGAGGTCTTATTAAGGGGTAATTAGAATTAGGTGGACATGATTTAGTCTTACAAAATCCTCTTCCAAGTCTGTAATGTGCGCGGTTGAATCAAGTGCATCCTGCGATTGTCTCAAACAATATCTAGTTCGTCAGGACGGTGATTAGATACCGTGCATCCTCAAAAAAAAAGGGTCAAACGGTAGGTGTGGCTAAATCTGATTCTTCTGCCAATTTATCCCCCTTATTGCATGGAGAAATGCACATAGGCTAACTGTCTGCATCCCACACTCAAGCAGATAGATACCTGGATAATTTTTGCAATCTATCCGATGCTGTCTGCAAAGAGCAT
Organism: Coleofasciculus sp. S288; assembly: GCA_020216575.1. Taxonomy (GTDB): domain Bacteria; phylum Cyanobacteriota; class Cyanobacteriia; order Cyanobacteriales; family Coleofasciculaceae; genus JAIUYC01. The sequence goes on from JAIUYC010000010.1 coordinate 2,808, forward strand.
TAAGTGACCATCAGGTTGTATTTCTTATCACTGTCTCAAAGGCACTTCTAGTAATACTTGTTGTATCGATCAAACAGGAATGAGGCTACTAACAATGTTTGAACTACCATCTGAGCCGGTCATTATCACCTGCGCGATTACTGGCAATAAAACAACGCGCCAGATGAATCCAAACCTTCCGCTTACCCCGAAAGAACAGGGAATTGCAGCAGCTGAAGCCGTGGAAGCGGGTGCCTCAGTCATCCATTTGCATGTGCGGGAGGACGACGGTTCTGAAAGTCATCGACTCGAACGATTCGAGGAATCCATTTATGAGATTAAGTCGCGAGTACCCGAAGCCATTATTGAGGTTTCCACTCGCGGTGCAGTGGAAGATGACATTGATTATCGAGGAAACTGTCTCGACCTGAGACCCGAAATGTGTTCATTAAATATTGGCACGCTCAATATCGGGGATGAAGTTTTCCTCAATCATCCACTCGATGTCAGAAAACTGGCAGCTCGGATTTACGAAATGGGTGTCGAACCCGAACTCGACATGTTTGATGTCGGTCATGTGGAGAGTGCCTTCACCCTGCTCAAACAAGGAGTTCTCAGAGCGCCGTTGCGATTTCTGTTTGTTCTAGGAATTCCTGGCGGAGTTTCGGCTGATTTGCGCAACCTGATGCACATGATATCGTTGCTGCCACCAGGAACGCATTGGACGGCTCTGGGCATCGGTCGTTTCCAGTTGACTGTTGCTGTCCATGCTCTAATGTTAGGCGGTAATGTGCGCGTCGGTTTGGAGGACACCGCTTATTACCGCAAGGGCGAAGTTGCTAAGTCCAATGCTCAGCTTGTCGAGAGAATAGTCTACCTCTCCCGCGAACTCGGTCGGGAAGTCGCGACTCCAGATCAAGCCCGTAAAATGCTGGGATTGAAACCAAGAGTTCCAGCCGCTAACCAACTCGTTAGTATCGCTTAACCTTTCATACCAAGTTGCGCTCTCAAGATAACAACCAAGATAGCGTATTCTCGCTCTTTGAACGCTGTAAGTAAGAGTGCAGCTTGGTATCAATACTTTATAGTTCTCTGTCTTTTGATCGCATTTGTAACAAAACAAGCTGAACACGCCACCCCACTCGCTCCTTTCATAGGCTCAAAAACAATGTCTGTAACTAGGTCTGCGTCAATCCAAAATCCAGAGACCCGTGAAATTCAAAAGGGCATCCACCGTCTTGGCTTGAAGATTTCAGAGTCCGAACTCAATGAACTCAATCGCGGTAAGACTATTTCACTTGAAAGTAGGTGTTTGAGTGAAATTGGTTCAATATTTATCCTTGCAGAAGCGCTTTCAGCCGTTCACGTGGTGAAAAAAATTACGTTTCGAGATCTCCCAAATGTGGTTGAGAGGTCTTTAGGCTGTTCTGGAGTTCCAATTCATTGTTGGAATTCTGACTTACTCGGTAAATGCTGCCTTGTTTTAACTCTAGAAGATGGGAAGCCTGCGGTTAGGATTGCATCTCAGGATTTAGGGATAGTTGAGGTTTGACCTTGCTTCTAGATTAGGGTGTTGTGTACTGCCATTGTCAAAACGGATCGAGTTTCATGGCATTCTTTCGGAAACTAGAAAAGATGAGAGTACTCGTAGAGGATATCATCCTAGCATCTGCGATCAAGATTGGAGAACCCGCATGCGATCGCATGCGGAATCATCGTTGAGGTTGACCAGTATATGTAGTCATGTTCCCGGTTGAATGTTCCTCCAACAGGAACTACTAGCTAAGTCAACTTTGCTGAGGATTCTGCGTCTGTGATGGCTTTTAATTTTTTTAATTTGCTGATGTTAGCAAGTGGAGGGTTAGTTTCTGGAATTCTAGCTGGATTATTGGGTATTGGTGGAGGTACTGTCTTAGTTCCTCTTTTAGTGACATTAGGTTACACGCCCGTTCAAGCAGTAGCTACGAGTAGCCTAACGATTTTAATTACTTCCGTTTCCGGCAGCGTGCAGAATTGGCGCATGGGATACTTTGACTTTAAGCGGGTGATTTATTTAGCACTTCCAGCTTTAGTTACTGCTCAACTCGGCGTCTATTTGGCAGGCCGCCTCCCACCCTATTTAATACTCCTGACGTTTGGGAGTTTGCTGCTCACCAACATTCATTTGATAGAGCTTCGGCAGCGCCTGAAGGCTAAGGGAGAAACGGCTCAAGCCAAACCATTTAACCCAGTCCTTTCTCGATTGGGAACTGGAGGTGCGGCAGGTTTGTTAGCAGGCTTCACGGGTCTGGGGGGCGGCGTAATTATGGTGCCACTCCAAATGCTGCTCTTAGGAGAACCCCTCAAAGTCGCCATTCAAACAAGCCTGGGTGTCATTGTACTCACGGCCGTCTCTGCCTGCACAGGACATGCCTTGGCAGGAAATATTCTGTTGGTTGAAGGTCTCCTTTTAGGAATCGGCGGTCTTTTGGGAGTTCAGATTAGTACTCGCGCTTTGCCAAAGCTACCAGAGCGAGTCGTAGGCTTGATGTTTCGTATCTTCCTGGGAATCCTCGCCGGTTATGTTTTTGCCCAAGCTGGGGAGCAGTTATTAAAGGTTCTGAGGCAAGGCTGATAGGGACTATACCAGTTTTGATTAGACACCATGAGCAATTGCTCAAAACGAAAGAATGAAAATTCTTCTCCCCCTGCCTTCAGGAGCTTCCTCTGCTATTTTCAACAGCAATGGGAAGAGAGTTTGATTGCCCGACAGGTTTACAAGGTAAAATAGTTTCTAAGGTGTTAGATATGCTCATTTCCTTTAAAGGTACAACTCCAAAATTGCATGAGGGAGTTTGGATAGCCCCAACTGCAACCGTCATCGGTGACGTAGAAATTGGAGAAAATTCCTCAATTTGGTTTAACACAGTAATTCGGGGCGATGTAGCAGCTATCCGAATTGGGCGAGAAACTAATATTCAGGACGGTTGCATACTACACGCTGTTGATCACAAGACTGGAGTCATCATCGGCAATCAGGTTAGCGTCGGTCACTTGACCCTCCTTCACGGTTGTGAAATTCAAGACAACACTTTGGTGGGTATGGGAAGCATTATCATGGATGGTGCTGTGATAGGCAAGAACTGTATTGTAGCAGCGGGCAGCTTGATTACTGCTAATTCTCAATTTGAGGATGGAACGCTAATCCTCGGACGACCCGCTAAAGTGGTGAAGGAAATAACCCCCGAGCAAATTGAGCGAAACAAATTTCGGGTTGAGAAGTACATGATGTACAAGGACTTGTACGTTGCTTCAAGCACAATCGTGTCATAAACCGCTCTGCCTAATATTACAAGCGCTTGAAGACATTACGTTCAAAGGACTTTTGACAGAATCGGGTTTGGGACACAGGTTCCCAAACCCGACGCGCCCTTCAGGTTTTGACTTTCAATGGGGCGGTACTCGGCTTAACTACAAACTACAACCTCTACCGATGAACTGATGTACCCTGCAAATTTGCCATCCGGCGTAAAACGAGGCTTGCCAGTAGTGAGAAACTGGACATATTCGCTATCATGGCGTCGGAGACGATAGTGCAGTTTAAATTCTCGTCGATCGTCAAAGGCAGCCGTGTAGATGGCAAGGCAACACTCTTGGTCTTCCGGATGGACGCTATTGATCCAGCCATCACCGAGTCCCTGTTCTAGTGTTTGTCCGGTGAACTCTAGCCATTTTTGGTTGAGATAAGTACAGCACTGCTCCGTGTCAGAAATCCAAATCATCACGGGAAGCATATCGACCATCAAATGAAACTGCTCTTCACTTTCCTGTAAAATTGTCTTCGCCTGTTTGTGTTCTGTGATTTCATGCTGAATTGCAACCCAGTGAGTGACTTGACCGCGTTTGTTTGCCACGGGTACAACATTTAGCTCAACCCAGAACTCCGAACCGTCTTTGCGGTAATTGAGCAATTCCACCTGAATGGATTCCTGGCGCGAGAGTGCTGTCCGAATTTTGTCCAATTGGGCGCGGTCTGTCTTCGGTCCTTGCAGGATGCGTGGTGACTGACCGATCGCTTCAGCAATGTCATACCCGGTAATATTTGTAAAGGCTTTGTTGACATATAGAAGTTTTGGACCTGGCTTATCCAACTGTCCGGCTTCGGTGATTAAAATTCCGTCTTTGGTACTCTTAACGGCTGTCTCTAAGAGCCGCAGGCGTTCCTCGGCCTGCTTGCGTGCTGTAATATCGCGGACGAAACTCAACGAGACTAAGCGATCGCGGTATTCGATGATCCGAGAACTGATTTCAACTTGTATTTCTGTACCGTCCTTGCGCCGGAGTGAGTGATCAAAGATAATACTGCCCGTTGCTTGTAGCTGCTGGTTTATCTTCCGTTGACGGGCTTCAGTGACGGGCACATCAATATCCCGGGTTGTTAGTTTGAGGAGTTCCTGACGAGTGTAGCCTAGTCGCCGTGCCGCATTCTGGTTGGCATCTAAGAGTCGGCTGGTTGATAAATCAATGATAAAGATTGAGTCGTTAGCGTATTCAAATAAGTGACGGTAATTGGCTTCTGATTCCCTCAACGAATTTTCGACCTGGTTGCGCTGAGTGATATCTCTTGCCGTGCAAATTACAGCTTCGACGCTACCGCTGACACTGAGGATCGGGCTGAGGATGTACTCGTAGTCCCGAAACCCGTTGATGGTTGGGTAGCTGAACTCATTGGTGATGGGTCGCCTTGTGGCAAACACCACTTCCCGTTGAGTGTCCAGTTCCATAATCTCTGGCGGTAAATCGAGCTGCTGCCACGTCTTGCCTAAAATATGACGCTGCTGCAATCCGAATAATTGAGCCATTGCCAAGTTTGCATAGGTGAAGCGCCCCATTCGGTCGAGGACACAAATGGGGTCGGGAGAAGCGGAGAGTACTTGGTCGAAAATCCTTGCTTGCTGCTCAATCCGGGCTGCTAGCTCTTGCAGTTCCTCGTCATCGGGTTTGCCTTCAATGGTGTGGCGCTTTAGTTCTTGCTTGATGGCTTCACTCGCCGCTGCTCCGGCTTCACTCGCCCCCATTGTCTTTGCATAGGTTCTCCAAGGCAGAAAGGAGTTGGTGGTCGTCAAGGCTTTGTCAGGGACGGACTGTTTCAGGGTTGAGTTGAGCTGGCTGAGTTGAGGCTCTGAGCGTTGCACTTGAGTCAGTTGAGTCAGTCGTTCGGTCAGCGTCGTGAATTTGCCTTCTAACTCACTTAGCTGTCCCTGAAGTTCTTCAACTGTCGCTGGGCGCGGTTCGCTAGGAGGAAAGCCAAACGCTTGTCTTAATGCCTCAACCACTACGGCTGTGCGATCGCGACCCGTCGCCTCAGCCCGAGACCGGATCTCCTGAATCAGGTCTTCCGGAAGTCTAAAAGTCGCTATCTTACTGACCATTGTTTAACTCCACTTTCTGCCCTACGAACTATCACATCTATTTTGTCAAAGCAATATAAACGCGCTGATAACCCAAATAGGCTCTGAGTTACAGCCTTTTTTTTTCATGAGCCACCCCGATATGCTGAACTGAAAGATATCTGAGCGCGTCCTGCTGAACTATCTTCAACAAGGTTGTACTCTGCTTTGCTGCGATCGCTCGGTAGCGTAGCGGCAGCCATGCCAAACGTGCTTGCTTCACCAACGCTGACGCTAGCACAGACCTATTCCCAGTCCGTTGTCCAGTGGCTTTCGTTTTCAATTCTTTATTCGATAAGCGTTTTAGATTTTCCCTCCCCCCTACTGAAAAATGCTCTACTGTGTGAATCGAGAGGGGAGAATGTGGGATAATATAATACTTCAATTTCCACTACGTCCTTACATTATTAACAAAATTGAGACAATCTGCCCTAAACCCATTGGATGATTTGAGAGCTTGAAAGAATTGTGACGAGAAATCCCAGTCCTTTAGGGATTGGGATGAAGGCTCAGCTAGCCTTTTGCTCACTATACTCTCGTCGCTCTCTGGAGATTACGGCTTTCTTTATCTCAGAAGAGTTTTTCTAACTCTGGGGGCTACTGCGATTGCGATCATACTCTTTAACCCTATAAGTATTGACAATACTACTTTATTGTGGCAAAGGCAACTGTAACGAACCTCAGTAAAATTACGGGGATCGCTACCAGTGCTTCAAACTTCTTAACCTTCATATCCAGCGGAAAGGAAGCTTCATCCCCTCAGGACTTACGCAAAGAAAGTCTCTCAAGCATCAATGGTAGGGGCATGGCATGCCATGCCCCTACCAGATGTGGGGTCTGTGCGTAAGTCCTGCCCCTTCTAGATGAGGGGGAAAGCTGTCGCCGGGGTTAGTGGTTAGTGGTTAGTAGTTAGCAGGGGATTATTTGAATTCTTGCGTTAAATTTTGCCCTTGTTTCCCACTAACCCGGGGGAGCTGGGGAAGCTCCTGGAGGCAGAGGGGAGGAATTTTCATTCTTTCTTTGTGCACGACAGCGCATGGCGTCTAACTACTAACAAAGCCTCGCCCATAAGGGGCGAGGCTTTTACTTTCCTGATGGAGCTAAGCGGATTCGAACCGCTGACCCCCTCAATGCCATTGAGGTGCTCTACCAACTGAGCTATAACCCCGTACTGCGTATTCTACGATACCTTAATAACATCTCGTTCGTCAAGTTATACCAAGAAGCAACGTCCTCTCGATCAGTAAAACGGGACGGAAGATTGAGCGGTATGAGTCAGATAGCAAACGTAGCTGTTCATTAAAAAATAAACCACCAACATGGCTGCGGCTGAGAGCGCTACTAGCGTGCCAGCCAGCATCAAGGAGAATTCTTTGTTGTCGAAGGCTTCCTGCATGAGGTGCAACGACCAAGCTACCAAAGCAACATCAAAAATTAGAATAGCAATCAACATAATTTACGAAATGTAACAGTTCATATATTCTAGCAGCCGCCTCAATGGCTGCACACAATCTAACGGTGTGCTGCTACACCATAAAAATTAATGATTTTGCAAGAAATTGCTAATGAACGTTACGACAGGCGCACGGGAACTTGGTGTTTTGCTAAGTAAGTTTTAATTTGTGAGACACTCAATTGCCCGTAATGGAGAAGAGAAGCAAGAAGAGCAGCTTCAGCTTTACCGTCAGTTAGTGCTTCATGAATATGAGCGCAGGTACCCGCGCCACCGGAGGCAATAACGGGAATTTGCACTTGTTCTGCAATAGTGCGCGTCAGTTCTAAGTCATATCCTGCCTGGGTTCCATCCGCATCCATGCTGGTAACGAGTAGTTCGCCAGCACCGCGTTGTTCGACTTCTTTTGCCCAGAGGATGGCGTCTTTTCCTGTGTTTTCCCGTCCCCCCCGAACATAAACATCCCACCCTGGATTATTCGGCTCTTGGCGGCGGCGGGCATCAATAGCAACCACAATGCACTGATTGCCAAAGCGATCGCTCGCTTGATTTATAAAATTGGGATCGCGCACGGCGGACGAATTAATGCTAACTTTATCCGCTCCTGCTCTTAACAAGAATTTAATTGTTTCTAAGGATTGGATACCGCCGCCCACAGTTAAAGGAATAAAAACTTGTTCCGCCGTGCGGTAGACAACATCAATAATAATGTCTCGGTCTTCGTGAGTCGCGGTAATATCCAGAAACACCAGTTCATCCGCCCCCGCATCGTTATATGCTTGAGCCAGTTCTACCGGATCGCCCGCATCTTGAAGATTAACGAAATTGACTCCCTTAACAACCCGCCCAGCGTTTACGTCCAAGCAAGGTAAGATTCGTTTAGCTAGCATTGCTCTGTGTCCTCAGTCATTGGTCATTCGTCATTAGTCATGAGTGCGCAAATTGGGAGGTGGAAGAGCGATCGCGATCAATGACTAACAATTCTTATCATTCATAACTCATAATTTACATTTTGTGACCAATGACCGATGACCAATGATCAATGACTAATAGTTAATCATGGCGATAACTTCCTTTAAACAACAGTTTCAAGAGCCAGATCGGCAACCCAAGTCAAGCAAGAAAACAAAGGGGCGTCGCGATCGCAAACCCAAAACCGAAGAGGATGAGCTGTTGCTAGCCACTGCCCTGTCGGACGAAACTGGCAACCAAGACGAGGGCATCCGACCCCAACGGTTGGCGGACTACATTGGGCAAAGAGAGTTAAAGAGTGTTCTGGACATTGCTATTGGTGCGGCGAAAGCGAGAAATGAGTCATTAGATCACCTACTGTTGTATGGTCCGCCGGGACTGGGGAAAACAACCATGTCGCTGATTCTGGCAACAGAAATGGGGGTCAACTGCAAAATTACCGCCGCGCCGGCTTTAGAGCGTCCACGAGATATTGTGGGACTGTTGGTGAACCTGAAACCAGGAGATGTGTTGTTTATTGACGAAATCCATCGGCTATCGCGGATAACGGAGGAGTTGCTGTATCCAGCAATGGAGGATTATCGGTTAGATATCACGATTGGTAAGGGTCAAACCGCTCGGACTCGTAGTATTCCACTACCGCCGTTTACCCTCGTAGGGGCAACGACACAGGTTGGGTCATTAACTTCGCCATTGCGCGATCGCTTTGGCATGATTCAACGCCTGCGCTTCTACGAACCCGATGAACTCAGTTTAATTGTGCAACGAACAGCTGAGCTTCTGAAAGTACCGCTAATGACAGAGGGGGCGGATGAAATTGCCCGTCGTTCCCGTGGAACCCCTCGCATTGCCAACCGACTCCTGAAACGAGTGCGAGATTACGCTCAGGTTAAGAAGTATGACCCAATTAACCAGGAGGTCGCAGCAGAAGCGTTGGAAGTTTTCAATGTAGACCCGATGGGTTTAGATTGGACAGACCGACTGGTGCTGAGTACGATGATTGAACAATTCAATGGGGGACCGGTGGGTTTGGAGGCTGTGGCGTCGGCGACAGGAGAAGATGCTCAAACCATTGAGGAAGTTTATGAACCTTATCTGTTGCAGATTGGTTATCTGCACCGGACACCTCGCGGTCGCGTTGCTACAGCAGCAGCCCGGAAGCATTTGGGCTATGAGTAGGTAAGATTCAAGGACGCGGAGACGCGGGGAGTGGGGGACGCGGAGAGGGAATTCAGACTGCAAAGACCATCGAAAGTCCGGATGCGGACTTGGAGATACAGCAAACGTTCCGCGTCCCCACGTCATCTTCGATGATTTTGAAAAGAATAATTGTGTAGGGGCGTTAGCGAAGCGATAGCGTGAAGCGAAGCTATAGCGAGCAACGAGCGTCAGCATTCAGGCGTTATCGTATGGCATCTTACCCAAATATCTATATCTGAATGCTTCGCCCTTTGTGTCAATTACGACAATTAATACCCCACCGCAAACAACGATTAATCCCATAACGGGAATGGTGCGATCGCATTTTTGGAGAAGATAGGACAAATTTGGCGTTATTTGTTGGTGGGGGCAGGGTGAAGCATTTGGATATCAATATTTACGGAATTGGCGAAATGTTATCGCCCAAATGCTTCACCCCTACAGAAATCCTGCGATCGCTCCTCAATAACCTACTCATTCTATCCCACGCTTCAACTCCTGAACTTCCTCAAGACTCAATCCCGTTGTTTGACTAATCATTTCTTCATCCAATACATCCAGAAGACGCTTGGCAATTTCCACTTGAGACTCTCTCATCCCCTGTTCTCTACCTTGTCTCATCGCCCTTCTAATCGCATTTCTCTGGTCATGAATATAGATTTCCCGCTTCTCTAAATCCTCCAACTCTTCTCGCGTTAAGTTCGCTTGATTCGCCACTTCAAACGCCTTCTTAATTTCCGGTACACTTGCCATCGTCTCCGGCACACTCTCCAAACTTCTGGCACTCTTGATAAAATAAATCCACTTATCTGTCAGTGTCTCTAACTCCTCCAGTTCCTTATTAAATTTGGGCAACTCTACAAACACTAACTCAATATCGTGAATTGGATAGTCAACTAAAAATTCCTTTTCCTTTAGCACAAAGCGAGAGATAAATTTATCGAGATTGTCGGACATCTCAAAATCAGTAATCGTCAGCGCAATCACTGGGTTGAGAAGTGTGTAATCTTCCCCGGAATCCAATTGAATCGAATAAGCTTTAGCCGCATTGTACAAAATTCGCTTTTCAAATCCCTCCACATTCAAGACTTGCATCTCAATAATCACGGTTTTGTTGCCCGTAATTTTTGCCCTTACATCTAAATAAGTATCTTTAATGCCCCGAATTCGAGGAGCTAGATAGGGGTTGAGGATTTCTAAGTCTTCGATAACCGGACGAGCGTTATAGAGGAGGGCGTTTAGGAAACTAATCAGAATATCTTTACTTTGCTCAGAACCAAAGATTTTTTTGAAAGCAAAATCAGTTTTGGGATTAATAAAAATCATAACCAGTATTTAAATCAGGGTAATGTTATTGTATAATTGCGCTTTGATTTTGAGAGGATAGGTAACAAGAGAAATTTGATATCGCTCTTAAAGCTCATGTA